>JAUUZV010000080.1 GCA_030592085.1 Clostridia bacterium
CACTATCAAAAACAATTAACTATAACTAGATATTCAAATGTTATAAGTGTTATACCTTCAAAAAAATCTTATCATGAACAAAAAAAAATATTTGATGAAGTTGTTCACAAAGTTGCTAGACGATTTGTAGCTTCCTTACATGGGAAAGAGGTCTATGTGCCACTTAGCGGAGGAATGGATTCTCGGTTTATTATATTATTATTAAAAAAAATGAACTATCAGAAAGTAACTTGTTTCTCATATGGAAATACTCTATTTGGAGAGGGAAGAATTGCTAAAAAAGTGGCTTTAGAAAATGGATATTCATTTATTAATATACCATATAAACGAAACCTATGGAAAAGGTTATTTATTGATTCTTTTCACGAACCTTATATGATTTATGGTTCTAATTTATCTTACATGCCTCATTTAATGGATTATTTTGCAGCTTTAAAACTTAAAGGAAGAGATGTTATAATCGTGCCTGGCCATATTGGATCAATTGCAGGGTCATATGTTTTACCAAAGTATACTAAACAAGATGTTATTAATAAAATAATCAATAAATATATGTTTTTTTATAAACATAATGACAAAAAAATATATAACCATCTTTATAATCGAGTAACACCATATTTTGATAATCTATCAGATGATTCCACGGTTTTTGAGAAAAACGAAAGCTATGACCAAGTTGCATATGAGTTGTATCGCTCAAATCATATATTTAGAGCACTTAAGCCGTATGACTTTCATAAATTAATTTGGAGAATTCCCATGATGGATAGCGATATTATTTCATTTATGAATAACTTACCTTTAGAAGATAAAGGTAAAGAAAAAGTTTTTTTAGGTAGATATATTACTGATAGATTACAATGTAAAATTCCATATAAGAAACAACCTAAAACATTTATTACAAAAGTATTAAGAAATATAACTGACAGACGGTACTCATGTATAAAAATATCTGAATTGAAGAAATTTTCTAAGGAAAATGTTTACTTGCCACCTATTAATCAGTTAGTATATAGAGTATATCGGAATTTTTTAACATATATTACACTTAAAACAGAAAAAATTATAGAAAGATATATAGATGAGTTGTAAGGTTTGCCATATAAGTATTGTTCATAAACGAAATGATATCCGCATTTTTCATAAAGAGTGTGTTTCTTTAGCAAAAATAGGATACGAAGTGACATATTTATCAACAGGGCAACATGACATAATTGAAAAAGGAGTTCATCTCCTTGGTTTTTTACAAGGAATAAATGCTAGTAGAATAAAACGTATGTTATTTTATGATCGAATGATTATAAAAAAAGCGGCATCACTAAATGCTGAAATTTATCATATTCACGATTTAGAATTATTTAGATATGCAAAGTACTTGAAAAAAAATAAAGCAAAAATCATATATGATTCCCATGAAAATACACCTATGCAAATGTATGAAAAAGAGTGGGTTCCTATTTTTTTACGACCACTATTAGCAAAAATTGTTGATCGTATTGAGAGAAGAAATATTCGTTACTGCGAATTAGTGATTGCAGTTGCAAAAAGTACATTTAATCGATTTTCAAAATATATTGATAATGTTGTTCAAGTTGAAAACCTACCAATTAAAGATGAGTTTAAAAATATTCTTATTGATTATAACTCTAAGATGATTAATAAACAATTCTGTTATACTGGTGCGATTTGGAAAGAGAGAGGACTCTTTAATACATGTTTTTCAATGGAAGCAATTAAAGATAGTCAACTAATAATTGCAGGACGAATTGACATTGAAAATCTTGATATGTTTTTAAAAACAGTGCCAGAAAATGTTAGTTATGTTGGGTATCTTTCTAGAAAAGATACACTTAAAATATATGAAAATAGTTTTTGTGGATTATGTTTATTTGAAGATTATCCTAATAATAAGATTGACCCACCAACAAAGATATTTGAATATATGGCTGCTGGTATTCCAGTTATTTGTTCAAATTTTGATAGTATGGAAGAAGTGGTCTTAAAGTATAATTGTGGAATTAGTGTAGACCCTCATGATAAACAAGCAATAATAGACATTATGATTTATTTAATTAACAATCAAGAAAAAGCTAAAATAATGGGGCAAAATGGTAAAAAAGCAATTGAAGATAAACTTAACTGGGAAACACATCAAAAAGTTTTACTAGATGCATATAGGAGATTAAAATGATTAGAAATTACATGGATAACGTTACAGATGCAAGCCCATTAAAATATAGTGAATTAGAAGTTTCCTATGATTTCTTATTTACTGATTCATTAGGTAAATGTTATCAAGGTGAAAACTTCTTACTAAAGGCTGCTACAAAAGGAATATGGACAATTAAAATTATACTAGGAGAACCTTGTAAAAAAGGAGATGGTTTTTTTGTTTATTTACTAAATGGAAGTTTAGCCCATGAACTTCAAGTTAAGAATGATCTAGCTGCAAACTATATTACATGCAAAAGTGATATGGATGTTGAATTTATTCACAATGTACCAGGATTTTCAAATATATGCCGTGTTTTTTTAAAAGAAGAGACAAGCAAAGGACAGCAAATTTTAATAACAATTTCACAAGCAAATAGTTATTTTACAGCTGGGAAAAGTTATTTCTTTATTGAATATTTTAATCATGAAATTAATCAACCTCTACCAATTAAAAATACACCACTTATATTTAAAATAGTAAATCGTGATGAGCTAGGACTATTACGTGTACTAGGACCAACAGTAGCAGTTAAAAATGAAAATTATTCTATTCATGTTGGCGCATTTGATATATGTGGAAATTTAATGGAAAATTGCTTTGATGAGGTATTAATTGATGGGAATCTTATTTCTCTAAATAAAGGAATAGCCATATTTAAAAGAAGTTTTATTGACGAAAAAGTATATAGATTAAAGGCAGTTCATCAAGTAAGTGAAAAAATATTCTATTCAAATCCAATTGTCTGTAAAGAAAACCCTAAACAACAAATTTTTTGGGGAGATTTACATGCACACGGTTGGGGAGATAAATCAATGCATTTAATGCATGTGAATAGTGAAAAAATTTCTCCAAAGGGTAGGCACTATCAGGCAAAAATGATTGGTAGGTTTGATTTTTGTGCAGTTGGGCCAATGTCGTTTCCACAGGTGAACCGTGAAGGAATTTGGGAAGAGTATACAAAAACTTGTTTAGAGTATGATCAAGTTGGCGAGTATATACCATTTTTATCATATGAAGCACATCCTCCAACAGGTGGAGATAGAAATATATTTTTCAAAAATTTAGATGAGCCAATACCTCCATTTTATGACATACCCATGTATGAAGTTGACGAATTATATAATAAACGTGACGATGTGTTTTTAGAGTGTCATATTGGTGGAAGAATTCCACGTTTTGAAGACAACTTACTTCATAGAGAACGATTGTGTGAGGTTATAAGTGCTTTTGGTAATGCTGAGTGGTTACTTCATCAAACAATAAAAAATGGTTATCAACCAGCTGTATGTGGCTGTTCAGACTTACATTATGGCTTAATGGGAGGACCAAAAACTATTGAAGAGTCTAGGGGAAGATTTTTTAGATATTTTGATAAGCGTGATAGCGCTTTTGGCACAGGTGCAATTACAGCAATAGTAACTGAAAAATTAAGTAGAGAGCATTTATGGAACGGATTAGAAAGAAGGAGTACTTACGCTACTAATGATGATAGAATTTACATAAACTATAAAGTAAATGGAAAAATGATGGGGTCAACTATTGATGAGAGTAAACAGTATGTGATTGAAATTGAAGTATATGGAAGTGCAAAGATAAGCGAAATAACAATTGTTTGTGGTGATTATGAAGTTAAGAAGATTACACCTAATAATCTTGATTATGTTAATACTATATCATTAGAAAACTTACCAGGTGATTATATATACGTTAAAATCTTACAAGAAAATAATGGATTTATTTTAACTTCACCAGTATATATTAGTAGTCAATTTAAAAAGTGGAATGCACAAGAAGAAATGATAATTGGGTTAAAGGAGAAACAAGCATCTAAATATTTAGATGAGGTTATTTCATACTTAACTAAAGAAGGAGATTTAGCTAAGTTTAAAGATATTACTCCAATTGATATTATTGATGAGTCAATAACTAAATGTGCCTTGTTTAATGCTTATCTAGGTAATAAGAAAGTGTCAATTAGATGGTATTTTGAATATGAAGTACCAAGGATTCGTTTTGACTGGGGATTTACTCAAAATGGTAATCTTAACTGTGAAATTATTCATAACATAAATAATCCCGAGTAACTCGGGATTATTAATTTATTTATTAAGTAATTATATTTTACTCAGCAATAACAGCTTTTCCTGTATCTTTTGGTAATGTTATAAAGACAAAGAATCCAGCAATAAACAATGGAATAATAGCTAATATTGAGTATCTAGCATTTCCAGTTAGTGTAGTTGTTAATGCCATTATAGCAGGTCCAACTATTGCAGCAAATTTGCCAAACACATTATAGAAACCAAAGAATTCATTTGAGTTTTTCTTAGGAATAATTTTTGCATAGTATGAACGACTTAATGCTTGAATACCACCTTGTGCTGATCCTATCATTGCGCCTAAGATGAATATGTGCCAAACTGATGAGATGAAAAAGGCTGAAATACATGCGATTATATATGTAATTATTCCAACAATAATCATTGTTCGTGCTGAATATTTTTTAGCCAAATTTCCATAGATAATAGCACATGGAAAGGCAATAATTTGAATGATTAATAAAATACCAAGCAACGTGAACATGTCAAGTGAGTCAGTCCCTAATATTGAAGTTGCATAGGGGACAACCATTTTAATGATTGTATCAACCCCTTCTATATAAATAAAATATGAAATTAAGAAAACAAAAACGACTTTATGTTGTTTAATATTTCTAAAAGTAGTTAATAAACGTTTGAAACTTTGAAGAACAGGTTTTGGTTCTGATTCAATATAATGTTTTTGTTTTACATGTTTTATCATTGGGATAGTTAATAGACCCCACCATAGAGCTGTAATCATAAAGCCTAACTGATAACCAATAGCTTTATCTAAACCTAAGAATAAAATAACGCCTAAACTAATTCCAAAAGGAATAACACTGGAAATATATCCGTATGCAAAACCTCTAGTAGATACTTTATCCATACGTTCATCTGAAGTAACATCTACTAAAAATGAATCATAAAAGATATTTGCTCCAGAAAATCCCACAACAGTTAAGATATAAAAGATAATCAGTAATTGCCACATACCACTTGAAGGTGGAACAAAAGCTAAAGATGCGGTGAAAATTATACCGACTAAGAAGAAGAATAGGAAAAACCTTTTCTTCTTATCTTTATAATCTGCAATAGTACCTAAAATTGGGCTTAAAATAGCCACAATTATAGAAGCAATAGAATTGAAATATCCTAGATTCATTGTACTAACACCGTCAAACATGCCATATATAGCAGGTAATAGTGCAGTTGTAATGGCGATTGAGTATGCAGAATTACCACAATCGTACAAAATCCATGATCTTTCTTGTTTTGTTAATTTCATAAACATCAAACCCCCGTATATGTTAATATAAATAGTATATCATATATATGATAATTTTTTGAGTGAAAGGATAATTATGCCAGATTTACTAACCCATACACTATTTGCAAGAAATGTTTTAGCAAGAATTGATTTTGAAGAAATTGTACAATTAATTGAAAAGAAAAAAAATCTATTTCAATTAGGTGCACAAGGACCTGATTTCTTTTTCTATTTTAAACCTTGGTCAATGTTTAATAAAAAAGTTACATCTATTGGAAGGTTAATGCATAACTCTTATACATCCCAGTTTTTTATAGATGGATTTATGTTAATTAAAGAACAAGGAATCAATAAACAAGAAAATCTCTTTGTATATCTATTAGGATTTCTTTGTCATTATCACTTAGATAAAAAAACTCACCCTTATGTAAATTATGTTGAAAAAAATGGAATATGGGATTTTAATGGTGGTGTTCATGAATTTTCTCATTATAATCTTGAATATACAATGGACATTCGTTTATGGGAAAAATACGAAAATCAAAGGGCGCTAGATATTGATGAATCACTTTTAATAAAAACAGATGATTTTGATATAACTGTTACATCATATATAAAAAGCTATGTTTTAAAATATTTAAAGACACCTGTATCTAGAAAAAATATTCATAAATCATATAAAAACATGGTATCTATTTTGCATCTTTTATATGATCCAAATTATCAAAAAAAACTATTGAGGAAAATTCCTGCTCCTAGAAAGTTTTACACTGAGAATCCATTTAGCGGATTTGATGTTTTAAATAATAATCACAAAGCATGGCATTACTTAGATGAAAAAGAAGTTCGAACTGATAGTGTAGAAGAATTGATGAATTTTGCAGCAAGTGAATGCCTTGTATTAATTACAAAATTGTATAATTATTTACTTAAAGATGAGCAAATAGATATAAAAAAAATAATTCCTGATGTTAGTTATAACACTAATAGAACAGTGATTATACCATAGGGAAAATGGGTATAATTAATATGTTATTACAAAAATTTGACTTTTTTAATGAATAGGTCTATAGTAGTAACAACTTAAATAACGACATTCATGTGGGAGCCTAAGATATGGCTGAGAGGAAGAAACTTCGACCACTACACCTGATCTGGATAATGCCAGCGTAGGAAATGATAGTTAATAGTATCGACTAGTCATCCTCTATCAGGTGACTATTTCTTTTTATCCACGTGAATAAAGTTAAATATTTGATTAATTCTATTATTGAGTGAAAGAGGATTTTGTTGAGAAAAAAAACATCTATATTATTTAATAAATTGATTCCTTCAATTGTACTATTTGGTATATTGATATCATGGGAAATTATCGTAAAGCTAAATGATATCAAGACATATATTTTACCCTCACCAAGTGATATTATCAAAGAATTTATTCAATCTTTTACTCTACTGATGTCACATACGGCAATTACTCTTTTTGAAACATTACTTGGTTTTATAATTGGCATATTATTAGCGATTATATTGTCACTACTTATTGACAAATTTTTATTAATGAAAAGAGTGGCATACCCATATTTAGTCCTTTCACAAACAATACCACTAGTTGCACTAGCTCCAATTCTTGCAATATGGTTTGGATTTGGAATTATCCCTAAAATTATACTAGTAGTATTAGTAGTGTTTTTCCCAATTACATTAAGTCTTACAGAAGGATTATCTAGTTATGATAGAGAACTTCACGAAATGATGATACAGCTTGGAGCGACAAATAAACAAATGTTTTTCAAGTTAAAAATGCCATCAGCGCTTACACATTTCTTTTCAGGACTTAAAATTGCTGCTGCATATTGTGTTATGGGAGCTGTAATATCAGAATGGGTTGGTGCACAAAAAGGTTTAGGCATATATTTAACAAGAGCCATGAGTTCGTTTCAGACTGCAGCATTATTTGCTGATGTGTTTATAATAATGACTATTAGCATAATACTTTTTAAAGGTATTGAATATTTAGAAAAAAAAGCACTAAAGTGGAGGATTTAATTAATGAAAAAAACTGTAATAATTATCTTAATATTATTTATTTTTACAAGCACATTAATAGGATGTACTCAAAAAAATAACGAATTAATCGATGTGACATTTGTACTTGATTGGACACCAAACACTAATCACACAGGCATATATGTTGCAAAAGAATTAGGGTATTTTGATGAAGTAGGTTTAAATGTGAAAATAATACAACCATCAGAAGGAACTGCTGAATATCTTGTAGCTTCAGGTAGTGCTGATTTTGGGATAAGTTATCAAGAAAATATTACTATTGCGCGAAGTGAGGGACTTCCCGTTGTTTCAATTGCCGCAATTATTCAACATAATACATCTGGATTTTTATCAAGAGCGGATGAAAATATTTTAAGTGTTGTTGATTTTGAAAACAAAAAATATGGTGGATGGGGTGGACCAATTGAACAAGCAACTATTAAATATTTAATGGAGCAAGCCGGTGGAGATTTTTCAAAAGTACAAATTATTACTGCAGGTGATATTGACTTTTTCACTGGAACAGCAACTGGTAACATTGATTTCTCATGGGTTTTTGCTGGGTGGTCAAATATTCAAGCTGAGATAGAAGGAATAGATATAAATTACATTGATTTAGGAAAAGAGTCAGATGTTTTTGATTATTACACACCACTATTAATAACAAGTGAAAGAAATATTGAAAACGATATTGTAACTAAAAAGTTCATGGAGGCTGTCACTAAAGGATATGAATACTGTATTGAATATCCAGAACAAGCTGCAGATATATTAATAGAAGCGGTACCAGAATTGCCTGCTGAATTAGTACTTAAAAGTCAACAATTTTTAGCAGATAAATATCAAGATGATGCCATATACTGGGGGTATCAAAGTATACATGTGTGGCAACGATATATGGATTGGTTAGTGGAAAATCAGTTTATTGATCAACCTATTAAGATAGAAGAGGCGTTTACCAACGATTATGTAAAATGATTAATGTTAATAACTTAAGTAATACATATAAAACCAAAGATACAAGTATCAAAGTACTTGAAAACTTATTTCTTACTTGCGAAAAAAATCAGTTTGTTTCAATTATTGGACCATCTGGTTGTGGGAAAAGTACTTTTTTTAAAATACTTTCAGGGATTATAACTGATTACTCAGGTTCTTATTCAGTTAATGGGCAAGTAATTTATATGCACCAAAATGATAATCTAATGCCATGGAGAAGCATTTATGACAATATAATTCTCCCATGTGAAATAAGAAAAGAGGAACCTGATAGAAATATGATTAATCAACTAATTAAAGAATTTGAATTAGTTGGGTTTATGGATATGTATCCACATCAATTATCAGGTGGAATGAGAAAACGAGCAGCACTATTACGTGCTTATCTTACTAATAGAGAAGTTATGCTTCTAGATGAGCCTTTTGGTTCTCTAGATGCCCTAACACGAAAAAGCATGTATAGTTGGTTACTAAGAATTTGGTTTAAACATCAAAAAACAGTGTTGTTCATAACCCATGATATTGAAGAGGCGATTTACTTATCTGATGTAATTTATGTAATGGGGAAGCGACCAGCAACAATTGTAGATAAAATATCAATTGATTTTAAGCGACCTAGAAACATGGCTATGCTTCTAGGTCAAGAGTATTTAACTTATAAAAAGCGATTACTAGAATCACTTGCTAAGTAATTTTGTTATTTCGTTTATAATTTGATCTTTGTTTTTTTCTGCTCCTGAAATACACCATGTATTACTAGCTATTTCATAATTTTTAGATACAGTATCAGCTACTTTAGTTGATTTACTACCCATACATACAGATAAAATATATAGATTATTAAAACCATTAAGTTCTTTTTTAATATATTGTCTTGTAGCAGGTGTCATACCACCAGCCCAAACAGGTGTAATTAATAATACGTTATCATAAGAGCTAGCATTTTTTTTATATGATATTACTGCTTCTTTTTTTCTTGCTTCATAAAAACCAGCTTTAAACCATCCAATAAGACCGCTATAATCTTTCTCGTCAATGATTTCATCAATGTCACAAACTGAAAGTGTTTTAGCTATTTCTTCACTTAATTTTTTACAACTTCCAGTCCTACTATAATATGTTATTAAATTTGTCATTTTCTCTCCTTTAACATCGTTAACAAGAAGTCGCCCACCTCAATGCTTCCTTTCTCACTTTAGTGAGGGCATAGGTGGAGATTCCTTATCTTAATTTAAAGTATAGTTCATTGATAATAC
>JAUUZV010000200.1 GCA_030592085.1 Clostridia bacterium
AGGCGGCGAACTGACCGGTGCGGTTGACCTCGGGCACGATGACGGCCCTCATGCCCCGGCTGAATTTTAGGATGCGGTCGGCGGGCAGGGGATTGATGACGGCGGGTACCAGGGCGGCCAACAGTTACATTGAATACACCTGGTACTCGTTCCATATAGGCTTCAACACCCCAAAAACAACCACCAGCAAAATAAATTTCACTTAAGTTTTCTTCATCAAAAACGATTAAATCGTTTGGATTTGATGGTAACAACGACTTAGTTAATTCATTTTCAATATATAAATTACTTTCCACAATCCTATCTCCTTGGCATGAAGTCAAAACAACAACTAACATAAATACTAATAATATAATTAATATACCCTTTTTCATTGACCTCACCTCCTAATAATATAACTAGTTATTGCATGCTATCAAGTGTTTCGTTAATTGATTCATTGCTATGGTGCCCAATTTGTACATCATATAATTGTCCATCACTTGTAATAAATGCAGATGTTGGAAAAGCTCTAATGCCATACTCAATAAATGTTTCTGCTGTTGGATCTAGTAATACGCTAAATTCATAACCTTGCTCATCATACCAAGCTTTAAATTTTTCTTCACTTACTTCACCGCTTAGAGATGGTGCAATAAGGGTTAAGATAACTGTATCTGAATCTAATTTTTCTTCATGAAGGTCAACTAGTTCAGGTAATCCTGAAACACATGCAGGACACCAGGTACCCCAAAACTTAATATATACTTTTTTTCCTTGATAATCAGATAAACTATGGTATTTTCCATCAATACCTAATAATGTAAAATTATATGCCATATTCTCATCCTCTTCAGGTTGTTCTGTACTTACTACATTATCACTAGTAGTTTCTTGATTACTAGTATCGCTAATAACTGTTGCTGTACAAGATGTTATTGTAAATGATACAACTAATAATAATACTAATATTAATAATCCTTTATATTTTCTGTTCATATTTCCTCCTATTACAATCCTGTAAATATATTACTGAGCAGATATAGACTGTCAGTCATTAATAAAATACCCATAGCGATAATTAATATACCACCTACTATTCGTATTTTATTTAAATGTTTATTTGCTTTTTTTAGTTTTTGTAAGAAGAAGCTTGCAAATAGGGAGATTATAATAAATGGTAAAGCTAATCCAAATGAATATATTGCCATTAAAATCCCGCCATATAAAACTTGTCCATTACTTGATGCTAATCCTAAAACAGTTGCTAATACTGGACCAACACAAGGGGTCCATCCAAGAGAGAATGTTAATCCTAATAAATAAGAACCAATAATTCCTCCACGTTTTGAGCCACTTACACGAACTTTTCGTTCTCTTTCTAAAAAGTTTAAATGGAATATACCTAATTGATGTAATCCAAGAATAATAACAATTGCTCCACTAACTATTAATGTTATTCTGTTATGAAGTAAGTTGCCAAGTAATCCAAATCCAAATCCTAAAATAATAAAAGTAGTTGACAAGCCAATGGCAAATACAGCTGTTTGTAGTATCAATCGCTTGTTAATTCTCTTAGTAGGTGAATCTGATTGCTCTTCAATTTTTGCAGAAGATGATAGTGACCCAATGTAAACTGGTAATAGTGGTACAATACATGGAGAAAAAAACGATAGTATACCAGCGAAAAAAACAGCTAATGGTAAAAAGATTCCTTGATCCATAATGTGACTCTCCTTTCTTATTTTTATATTATGACAAAGAGTTTGTTTAATTTACATATTATAGCGTAAGGTAAATCTTTGATTTCATCATATTAGAATAGAATATGTTAGTATTTTGATTTTAAGTTACCCATAAATTTTGATATAATGTGGTTAGGGAGAAAAATTATGAAACCAGAAGAGACTAAGCATATTATAAAAAACATATACTGTGTAAAAACAGGTATCGCAAACTTATACTTATATAAATATAACAAAGGGTATATTGCTATTGATTGCGGATCTAATGTTAAAAAGTTAAATAAAGGATTAATAAAACTAGAAATTTCTAAAGAAGAGATAACTCATGTATTATTAACACATAGTGATTATGATCATGTCAAAGGGTTGCCTTTATTTTCTAAAGCACGTGTATATATGGGTCATGAGGAAGAGCAAATGATTAATAAAACAACTCCTCGCTTTTCTCCGTTAAGATTTAATAAACCATTATTAACAAAAAAATATAACTTATTACTCGATGCAGATGAACTATTAATTGGAGATGTAATAGTTACTTGTATTGCTACTCCTGGCCATACTCCTGGTTCAATGACTTATCTATTCAATAATACCTATCTATTTACAGGAGATGCTCTATCTATAAAAAAAGGAGAAATAGCACCATTTTTTAAAGGCTTTGTTATGGACTATCAATCACATTTAAAATCAATTAAGAAGATTATGAATATTAGAAAAGCACAAATGATTTTCACAGGTCATCACGGGTACAAAGTATTATGAAAAATAAAAACTGTATTTTAAAAGAAATAGATATTGATTTTATACAACCTACACAGTTATTTTTATCAAAAAGCAAATATGACAAATTAGCTTTAAATGAACATGACTATGATCCAATCCTTGTAAGAAAAACAGGAGACATCACATATCTAATTGACCACCATGAAGAGTTATTATATTTAGCTAATAAAGGGCTTAAAAAAATTAATGTTTGTTATTATGACAATGATAATATTGATACATTACTCTATTTCACAAGAATTGACTTGTGTCTTAGAAAAGGAATAAAACGTATTAAAGATTTATCTATTTATCTTCTTAGTGATAGGGATTATAAAAGAAAATGGGAAAAGCCAGAAGAAAAATTAACCGACCATTTATATAAAACACCATACGAAGGATTATCTTTTATAAGAGAAATTGAAGAAAGTAGTAAAACTGATATTTGTGATAAAGTTTTAAGAACTTTGCCAGATTGGTTTGGAATAGAAGAAGCTATAGTAGAATATGGACAAAAAGTAAAACAATTAGATTTTATAAAAATAGAATACCACAACATGGTTATTGGCTTTTGTGCATATAAGTTAAATTATGGTCTAAATTGTGACTTATATGTATTAGGTATTTATCATGATTTCCATCGTTTTGGAATAGGGAGCAAACTTATTGAATATATAAATAATGAGGTTAAGAAACAAGACGTAAAATATTTATCAGTTAAAACATTAAGTGATACACATGTAGATTCTCACTATGGGAAAACACGGAACTTCTATATTAAAAATGGATTTTATCCATTTGAAGAATTACCAAATTTATGGGGAGAAGAAAACCCATGTTTGTTGATGATCAAGGAGGTTAATTAATGACTACTCACTATAAAGTGGGCAAAGACCTTGATATGGATCAAATTATAAATTTATATAAAGATGCTAAGTGGACTAATTATGTTAATGATGTAGACAAGTTACAAAGAGCAATTAATAATTCACAATTAGTAATTACTGCTTGGGATGATAAAAAATTAGTAGGATTAATTAGAACAGTAGGTGATTTAGAAAGTATATCGTATATTCAAGATTTACTTGTTTTAGAAAAGTATCAACGTAATGGAATTGGGCGAACATTAATAAATAAAGTAAAAAAACTAACAAAAGATATAAGGATGACTGTATTATTAACAGATGAGTGCGAAAAAAATAGAAAATTTTATGAAAGCTTAGGATTTAGTTCTTGTGATCAAGGACAAACTGTGGCATTTTTATTAATTAATTAAAGGAGTAGATTATGGGACAAGTATCAGTATCAAGTAGAACAAAAGTAGTAGCGGCAATTTTATGTTTTTTCTTTGGATATCTAGGAATCCATCGTTTTTATGTAGGGAAAATTGGAACAGGAATCATATGGCTAGTAACTGGAGGGTTATGTGGTTTTGGCTGGATAATTGATTTTATTATGATTATCATTGGTAGTTTCAAAGATAACGAAGGGTATGTTTTAAAATAAGAAAAGGTGTCAAATGAAAATAAGTGTTATAGGTTGTGGTCGTTGGGGATCATTTATTGGTTACTATGTTAATCATCTTGGCCATGAAACAATGATTTATGGAAGAGAGAAATCAAAAAACTTAAAACGATTACAAGAAACAAGAAAAAATGATTATATAACTCTTGATAAAAGTATTACTTTAACTAGTGATTTATCTCTAGTAATTTCAGAGAGTGAAGTTATTGCCATTTCTATAAGTTCGCAACAGTTACGAAATGTGGCGAAACAAATAAGAAGCTTGAATTATCAAAATAAAATTTTTGTTTTGTGTATGAAAGGGATTGAGCAAGAAACAGGTAAGAGTTTAACAACAGTTATGAAAGAAGAACTAG
>JAUUZV010000060.1 GCA_030592085.1 Clostridia bacterium
CTTAGCAGTATTAATCTGACTTTAGAAAGTAAAAAAGTTTATGGTCTTTTAGGTCCTAACGGAAGTGGAAAAACCACGTTAATGAAAATTATTGCAAATTTAATGCAACCTACCTCTGGTCAACTATTAATTGATGGAGAGAGTCCTTCAGTAATAACTAGAGCTACAGTTGCTTATATGCCTACTAATAACTTTATTTATAAAAACATGAAATTAGATGAAGTAGGAAATTATTATACTGATTTCTTTGAAGATTTTAGTTTAGAAACATATCTTCGTTTACTAGAGGAAATGGATTTACCAAAACAATTAAAAGTGAGTGCTTTATCATCTGGAATGGCTGCTAAATTAAGAGTTGCCATTACCATGTCAAGAAGAGCACAAATCATTATGTTAGATGAACCACTTAATGGGATTGATTTATTAACACGTGATTGTATCATTAAAACCATTGTAGATAATGCTTATGAAGAAGCTACAATTATAATATCTAGTCATTTAGTTGAATTGCTTGAACCTATTTTAGATGAAGCTATCTTATTAAATAAAGGAAAGATTGCTTATATGGGTAATGTAGAAGAGCTAAGAGAAAACGAAGGCATATCGGTTGCTAATAAATATAGGGAGGTATTTGGATCATGATGAAATTAATAAAACATGAATTAAATAGAAACAAATTATACTTGCTATTAGTAACTGTAATAACTTTAGTATTCGGTGCATTGCCAATACCTTTTGCAATTAATGGTGATCCTGAATTTGGGTTTAATATTATAGTTCCAATTCTAATGATGATATTATTAATCTACGGAGTTGGAGTGGGCATGCTTGTTTTTATGATTTTACAACAACGAGAGGTATGGAATAGAAATGGTATTTTACTATTTTCACTTCCAGTAAGCAGGTTTAAAATATTTACATCAAAAATATTAACAGGAATAATTGCAACATTAGGTTTGTTTGTAATTATAGCAGGATATTCACTTTTATATATTAATATATTAGATGGAACAGAAATTCTAAAAGAAATAGCTTCTTATATCCCTGCAGACTTTACTATTGGAGTTATTTTATCAGTAATTGGTGAATGGCTATATTGGATTATGACAATCATTTTCTTAATTGTATTATCAAAAACAATTTTAGGTCATAGCAAAAATAAAGGATGGATAGTAGCTTTAACAGGTATTGGCTTAATAATTGTTTTACCAATAGGTGTATCAATTATATCATTAGTAGTAATGGGTTTAGATACAGCAGTTACTACTCCAGTTGTAGGAAGTATAGAAAGTGTAGAAGCGATTATACCTGCTGGTACAAATGCTAGTGTTTGGATTTCACTGATTTTTAATTGGGTTATGGCAAGCGGTATGTTTGTAGCTAGTGGTAAATTGCTAGATAAAAAACTAAACATCTAAATATCAAAAAGGTCTCCAAATTGGAGATCTTTTTTAATGAATTGAAAAATTTACTACTCTTTCAAATGTTCTATAATATGAATTTGTTGCTTCTTTTATCATATATTCAACATTAGGTATTTCATTATAATTTTGCAGTTTTAATGTTGGTATATCTTGTATAGGAATAATTCTATATTCAATTTTATTATCTTCTATATATTTATATGGCCATGTGGGAATATGGGTTACTTGTTCAAGAATTACCTGTTCATTAGTAATTAAAAATGTAGCTTGTACCATTACCCCATCTTCTGTATAAAGTTTATTGTTTCTACTAGCTAAATCATTTCTACTAAAATTTGATATATAGTTTCCAGTTGAATAAATTATATATTTGTTCTCACCATCAATCTGATAAACCTCACTTTTTTGAACTACATGGGGATGTGTAGCGATAATAATATCAGCACCATATGTAAATATCCTCTTAGCTAAAGTCTCTTGCCAACTAGCTGGTTCTAAAACATACTCAGAGCCCCAATGAAGATAGATATTAATCAAGTCAACTTGATCTTCTTTAGCCTTTTTTATATGTTCTTTTATTAAACTTTCATCTAAAAGATTTACCATGAACAATTGGTCATCGCTTAATTTTACAATGTTTCCATTACACGAATAAGTATAAGCTAAATTTCTTATGGTTATACCTTTTATATCAACATCTGTCCATCTTATTTCTTCTGTTAATGAAGTACCGACATATTGCATGCCAGCTTCATCAATTTTTTCAATGGTTCTAACTAATCCTTCATATCCTCTATCAAGGCAATGATTATTTGCAGTTGTTAATAAATCAAATCCCGCATCTTTTAAAGCTATTAATATCTCATCTGGAGTATTAAATAACGGATAACTTGAAATTATTGCATCTCTCCCGCCTGTTACACTTTCAAAATTTGCAACGGCTAAGTCTGCAGATGTAATATATGGTTTAACATACTTATAAAATGGACTAAAATCATATGTGTCTGTAGTGGCATCATAAGCGCTTTTCAAATTGTCTACATGAAATAAATTGTCACCAACAAATAACATTGTTATTTTGTTATCTTCTGGTAACAATACAGCTTCTTTCTCATCTGCTTTTTCAATAACATCTTCTTTATGTACTAATTCTTCTACATGTGTGATTATTGGTACTGGTGTAGGCGTAATTTTTGCAGTTGTAATAATTTTTTCTATATAAACCTCTTCTTTAATAGGATTTACACAACTAGTCATTATGAAAAAGAGTAATAATATAATTGATATTGTAATAGTTATTTTTCTCATCATTACTATCATACCATAAAATTTTCTATGACTTTTTCCATAATTACGATATAATTATTTTATGGTAGGTTATGGTTTAATAAATTTAATGTTGTCTTTTCTTATATTGACTTGTATTTTTAGTTTATTCTCTTCTGGAAAATCGCGAAATTCAACTTCATTATATATTGCTTTGTTTGCAGCTTTTATCTCACTTTTCTTAAATGCAATTCACTACTTTGTTAATGATCCATCATTACGTATTTTACTACATGAAATGAAATTTATTTTATATATCTTTACACCAACTTTTTCACTTATATATTTACTTAACAAATATTACGATAACAAGAAAAAACTTAAAAAAATAATTTTAGCATTATTATCTATAGTAGTTGTTGAAGCATTATTCTTTGCAACAGATTCACTACATCACCTTATTAGAAAAGATATTATCGTCCCTGAAATTGATGTTCCTATTATTATAACTGATAATAACTTTGGGCTTTATGTTTTATTTGTAGTTCAATTTTCAATATTTGTTTTTACAACAATTTTCCTTATTAGACAAATAAAGAAATATTATAAAAAAGAAAACCAATTAATACTTATTGCTTTAACATCATTTGCTTTTCCCTTAATTGGTAGCCCAATTTTTATGATTACTTCTGGACAATTAAACTCAGTTTATGATTGGAATTTCCCAATATTTGCACTGCCTGTAATAGGTATTTGTTTAATAGAAATTTTTACAAACATTACTGAGCGTCATCCATATTCACGTGGTGATGTATTTGATGCTTTACCTTATCCAGTTATTTTATTAAATAATACAGGGCTTATTAAAGATATGAATAATGCTGCTAATAAATTTCGCATTCAAGTGGGAAGTAAAATTCATGAAACAAAAACATTCTCAATTTTTAGAAAACAAAGCCCAATTACATGGCACAATAATGAAATAGTAATTGGAAATAAAACATATAAGATACATGCATCATTTATTGATAATGATTCATCTAAAAAAATAAAAGATATAGCCTTAATTTTAAAGGATATAACAAAGTTAACTGAATATATTAACATATTAGAATATAATAATTTCCACGATTTATTAACAGGTGTATTTAATAGAAAGTGGTTTGAGAGAAACAGAAACGACTTGTTATCATATAGACGATACCCCATGGGTTTATTAATGACTGATATTAATAAATTTAAACAGATTAATTATGACTTTGGGCATGAAGCTGGAGATAAGGCATTAATCTATTTTAGTAAGGTAATGAAAGAGTCTCTTCCTAAAAAAACTTTTATTATGAGATTTGGTGGAGATGAATTCTTTGTAATTGTACCAAATACTGATGATGATGAAATGAATAGTATTTTAGATGATCTTAATCTAAGATTAAGTAAATCAACTATTACTGCTTCCTTTGGATATATAATTAGAGATGATGATGAAATAAACATTGAAAAAGATATAAAGAAAGCAGATACATTAATGTATCAAAACAAGCAAACTCAATATGATTTGGATAGCGATTAGCACTATCAATATATATGCTTATTAAATTATAAAATAGTACCAGTAATAATACTGGTACTATTTATATTTTTTAATTACTTTTCTGCTTCATAATTAAATACTATTTATCTTTTAACTGTAGTTGTTAGTGTTTTTGTTTCTACTGTTGTCCTTGTTAGCGTTTCAGTAAAACTTGCTAATGTTGTAGTTTTAAGAATCTCTATAGTTCCAATAATAGTTAAACCACTAGTATCTTTCACTAATGATAGTGTGACAAAAGTACCTGTTGGTCCTACTGTATCTACTACTTCTGCTAATGTAGTAAATGTTCCTGTTGTTCCGATTGTATCAACCGCTTTTGCTAGTGTAGTATATGTTCCTGTTGGACCCACTGTATCAACAGCTTTTACTATTGTAGTAAATGTCCCTGTTGGTCCCACTGTATCTACAGCTTCTGCTAAGGAGGTAAATGTTCCTGTTGGACCCACTGTATCTACAGCTTCAACATTTTCTCCTCGTACAGTCACCACATCTTGTACATCTTTTGTATTATTAGTTGTCTCACATCCAACTAGTGCTAAACTTGAAATTAGAACTGTTGTTATGAGTAATAATAGTAATTTTTTTCTAGTCCCTTTCATATGAGTTTCCTACTTTCTTTTAAATAAACTATTTGTATAATCCATTACAATTTATATTAATACGATATACATACCCAATATACTTATTATTAATACTTCTTTTTAATAGAAATTACATTAAATTTGAATATATTAGCATACAACAAAATAAGAAAAATCATATGCCCATAATTTACTACTATTTAGTGCTTTTTTTATATTTTCTAAGGTTCCAAGAATGCTATTGTTTTATTGACAGTAAGTCATTAATTATATAAAATAACAATTGGCAATAATGGAGAGATGGCTGAGCTGGCTGAAGGCGCACGACTGGAAATCGTGTTATGTAGAAATACATACGAGGGTTCGAATCCCTCTCTCTCTGCCACAAAACCCTTCGTTTAGGGCTTTCCGTATGTTTATATTTTAGATTCAACATATTCAATCTGTATATATAAACGATTTTGTCACAATTTTGTCACAACTCATTGTAAAATCATTTATCCATAGCATTATTTACTCTTCTAAAGTTTTTATTAATTTATAACAGTCCTTAAACCCAGCCTTATAGCTTTCTTCAATATATATAGCATCAATAAAGTTCACACTCTTCATTAACTCATTTATTTGATTTTCTAAATCTGGATATTTTGATTTTAAAACTATCACTAAATCATCAATGTCTTTTTGTTTTTTTTCAAAATCTGACAATTCCAAGCATTCTAAAGAAAGTTCATGGGATCTCCCCGTTACAAATTCCTTTATAAGTATTGAAAATCTTTTTTTCATAAATCACCTCTACATGTATACTATCAAATAATCTAAAGTATTTGAACATTCTATGTAATACAAAATGTATTCTATAGTAAACATTAATATAAAAAATTTATTACTCTTTACTATAAAATATATTAGAATTTATAATCATTCTTGATATACGTCTCTAGTCCATAGTTTGCATAGTTAATTAGATTTTTGTAATCATCTTTCCCAATAATATCTCTTGACCAATGAGAAGCCGCAAACTTGTAATAGTAATAACTAAAGATTTCATTTGAGATATTAATAAGATATTTAATATCAGCATCAAGGAGTGGAGATTCTTTAAGTAAGTTTTTATTAAAAATTAAAGAGTTACCCTTATGCCCTATATAGTTATTTCTCCACTTCACTAAATTTTTTACACTTTTATTATTTATGCCAATTTTCGACTTATGCTCACAAATTACTTTTTTACAAGGTATTCTATTTTCACGTGCCAGTTTTTCTGCAAAAGGGTTGTCTTTTAACCTTTCAAGAAAATTTTCAGGTTTAAAATCATCAAGTCTTTCTTCAATAGTTTTTAGCAAATTAATTAAACTAATACTCGAACTTTGCTGATCGTATATTCTACATAGTCTTAATAACACCGATTCATTCAAACTTCTTAATGTTAAACTCCAGAATGTTTTTGATTGATTAAAAACATTTTCTTTTTCTTTTAGTTCATTAACAAGATCATTTAGAAAATCGTAATGTATACTTGAGTAAACTATGTCCTGACCAACAATACTAAATTTTTCTTTTAGTTGATTATGGGTTTTTATTTTTTTCATGTCCTTTTCTCCATTACATCGTAGTTTTTTTCTATTATTGTTTATATTGGTAATATAATTAATAAAAATATTCACAATTATACTATTTCAAGTATTTTTCAACTACATCCTTTATATTAAAAGCAAAAGGACTATATGAGCATATTAAGTGATTTCCAAGCTTCATCGAAACTTTTATGTAGCTGCTTCCTTCATCTATAACTAGATTTTTATTAGATTTTAAATCATCATCAATATCTATTATATATTCCTCGCTTATACCTTTTTCCATAAAGTTTTTAATATAATAAATTTTCTTCTCACTAAAAAAATATACATCATAATTATTTCTATCATTTAAACAATTTGTAGATATAATCAAATCTTCAATCGTGTTATTACTTTTATTCTTACACACCTCAAAGACCTCCCTAATTCTATTAATCATTTCGTAATTTATTAAATTCCCTGAAAGTTGTATTTTATTAGCATATTTACTAATAAACGAATATTTTTCTACATAATTTTCGATATCATTACCTCCATTTAACTCTATTAAGTGTTTATTAAGTCTACCATTTGTATCCGCAACTTTGACATACTGACATGCTTTTTTGCTTTTGTTTTAATTTCTGTTTTTTAGGTCTGAATATTGCTATTATAAGCATTGGTATTGTAAGAAAAAACCATAATATAGGTTTTAACCACCATCCAATAAGTAACCAGTAAATAATCCCATGATGTTTTGTTTTTAATTTTGTTTCAGTAACAACTTGTACATTTACATTTTCACTTCCACATTTTTTACACTTCATATTTGTCTCCTTTATTTTTATACTATATATATATATAAGAGGGATAAAGTAGTAAAAAGTTTCAAAAATATTGTAAATAAGTAAAAAAAGATAAAAAAAATACACTTTCTATGCAAGTCACTTTTACAAATAGAAGGGTCACCATCTTATTTTTATATCGTCTATATATGTACCCTACTTCTTCGCTAAAGGAATCTATTATTTCTTTATTACCTTTTTGTATGATTGCTAATGTTAATCTAGGATACTTATCGCTACACAATGCGTTTGGCAAAAATAATAATCGACATCATTAAAATTAAATAAGAAATGACGATTAAGTTCAACTATTGCATCAGCTCTTTAAAGTAATATTTTTTCTCCCTATCTTTTTGTAAAACTCATAATATTATTCCCAATCTTTTCTTCATGAATCCTTCATATATTGGCTTTCACTTTACTATCCTATCTTTAAAAATTATTTATCTCTTTTCTAATTCAAAAGTATAAATACTCCCACAATTACTCATGCTAAAATTTTACTAATTGCTTCTGATGTAAATTAAAGTTTAATTAAGTGGTAATGATATTTCATTTTACTTACTTTCAACTAGACCGCTTAAATTTTCCCATTCAATTTCGTATTCCCAACTTAATACTTTCAAACCCATATGGATGGACAAGAAATAATCAATATTTTTATGAGGTTCTAATATCTTTATTGAGAAAGGTTTCCCTCTTGGTTTAATGATTGATGGATTATCGTTTCCTAAAAACCTAAATTTGATATTTTTTGCTATCTCATTACCATTATTGCAAACCTTAAAAAGCCATTTACCCTCTCCTGTTTTTATAATATTTATATCACAATTTGCCTTTTTGTGTTTTTCTTTTTCAGTTTTGATATTTAGTTGTTCAATCATTAAATCATAATACTTCTTAGCTGAATCATTGGAATTATTAGCAGATTCAGCATATTTTCTAGTTTTTCTCTCTTTTATCGCTGTCAATAAAAACATTATAAAAGAACCTATTAGTACAATAATAGAAATTATATCTCCAATTGCTATTTCAGAATTAAATGACATTTACTTAGCCTCACTTTATCTCGAATTTCAAAACCATATTTCTTACATTTTTTCTTGTAGTTTCTATTGCCATATCTGTTGCATTATTCTTAATCAATGATTGATTAGTTTCAATAAAATCATCATGTGTAAACACCTTATTACATGTGGTACATATAAGGACAATAAAGATATATAGTCACTTCAAATGTATTTGTCTGTCTTTTTTTTCCCCTAAAAGTATTCTACACTTTGAATTAATTTTATTCAATTATTAACTTATATAAAACTATATTTTGCAATTGAGAGCTTATATTAAATATAAATAAATTACTATTGTTTATATTCAATGAACATCATTACCATAAGTAATGGGATAGACAATTTATATTTTTAACATTACATAAATGAATGTTTAAAAAAACTCTTTTTGGTCACTATTATAGTTAACTTATCTTCTAAAATTACTTTAGTTGAACCTTCTTATATTCAGTATATATTAGTTTGCGAATGTTAATATGTAAAGCACTTTTGAAAATGTCCCGAAATATTAAGAAGATAAACTTAACTCCTAATAGCAATAGAATATGCAGTTTCTTCAAAAGAGTTTGTTTTATCTTGCTCTTGCTTTTCTACAAAACTTTTGAAGTTATGATACCTCCAAGGATGACTCATACTAGGAACATATCTCTTTGTAGGTTTCTTTTTAAAAGGAAGCATAGAAAAATTTAGAGATGTTTGTTCCTGTAAAGGTATTTCTTCTAAACTAAACATCTTTTCATGTACACTGGCAAATAAAGATCCATCAAATGCTTTGATAATTAATGCGGGTGTCCCTTTATGGTAATACTCTGGGAAACCGTTTCTATTAAGTAAACGATAATATTTATTATCGAGTCGTAAACAATGACCGTTGTCAATTATTCTTTTGGTTAATACAGCTAAGGTTAGATTAATCTTTCTATCACTTGGTTGTTTTTCGAAAACAGATTTGTTAAAATTTACTTGTAGAGCGAACTTGGAATTGAATTTTTTTATGTAGGAATTTAAAAATGAATTAGCTTGCTCAACATTTGTTGCGTCTGCCAGTCTTAACTCGATGGGCAGGCGTGACTGTAATGTTTTGAAGACTCTTTCAACACGTCCCTTCGCTTGTGGGACGCTAGTTGTTTTCAAGGCAATACCCAATTGATGACAAGCATAGCTAAATTGTGTGAACGTATCATTTTCTAAAGCAGGTTTGTTTTTTAATTTGTATTCAAAAACAGTTCGTTTATCTGTGTAAAACATATAGGGAATACCGTAGTTTGTAAGGGTTTGGTGTAATAAAGAGTAATAACCATGAAGTGTTTCCTGTTTATCGAAATATGCAGCAACAATTGTTCCAGTGGAATCATCTATGCCTACATGCAGATGATAAATCTCTTTTCCAAACCAGATAAATTCTGAAGCATCCATTTGAATCATTTCACCAAAATAAGCACAACGGGGACGCCTAGGATGAGGATCATCAATTAGGAATAATTCTTTTTTTAATCTCTTAGTTTCAGGTGTAGAAGTGGACGCATCAATACGGCGTTTCAGTTGAGCCTTCATTCTTTTCTTAACAGCTTTTGTCGCCATTGGAGACAATATAGTAGCTTGATGCAAAATTGTTCTTATGGCGTTTTCTGAAACAATTAGATTTTCATGTTCAGCTAGTAATTCAGTAAAGTGTAAAAAATTAGCTTCGTGATATTTTGTGTTGTACAAATCAATAATTAGTTGTTTAGTTGTTTCAGGGAGAGTGTGGGCAGGTTTCCTACCTACATTACCATGAACAAAAAAAGATTTACCATGAGATTTGTAACCAGAGATTAGTCGGTTAATGTGCCTAGTTGTATAACCTAGCTTTAAAGCTACACGTTTCTTGTTTCCTTTAGAATCAACAAGTTGTTTAATAAGCGTATAATGATATAATTCTTTCATTGATAAAGATACCTTTCTAATAACAATCACCTCTTTTTTTCTTAATGAAAGTTATTATATAATTTTTAAAAGAAATTGGGACATTTTCAAAAGTGCCTACTTAGGACATTATCATAAGTGGTTCACATATATATTAGTTTGCGAATGTTAATATTGACAAAAAACCTATTTAGAGTTAAAATATACATTAAATGTAAATCTCATTTTTTCTTTCATAGAATAATTAATGAGACAAGTTAGGGAAAATTTCAAACTTTCATTTTTATCATACTAGGAGGATAAATGAGTTTATTTGTTATAGCTTTTAAAAATATTTTTGTTTATAGAAGTAGCGTACTATTTAAAATTATTAGTTCTATTTTTTGGATCCTAATTCAAATTGCTTTGTGGACTTTCATATTTGATAAGGATTTAAGTATGAAGCAGTATATGATATCATATGTAATCTTATCTAATATAATTAGAATGTTTTATTCTGATAAAATGTCTTCAGAAATTGGAGGTAAAGTTTCAAGTGGAATGTTTGCAATTGATTTAATAAGACCTGTAAATTTAGTTTTTATGTCCTATCAAAAAGTTTTGGGAAACCTACTCGCATCAATTATATTATCTGGTATCCCAGTAATTATTATTTTCTCGTCAACACTATATAAATCATTGAATGATTGTAATCCTATAAATGTAATTTATGCAATTGTTGCAGTTATATTCAGTCACTATCTTTATATTATAATATTCTCAATAATTGGATTATCAACTTTTGTCTTTCTACAATCTAATTGGATAAA
>JAUUZV010000075.1 GCA_030592085.1 Clostridia bacterium
GTCCAAAAGCAGATCTTTATGAGTATAAAACAAATGACTATATGCTTAGTTGTGTTCAAGACCATAAAAAAGGATCTTTTGGGTTTCAACAACATGTATGGCAAGCTAGCCTTGGAGGAAAAGCTGTTATATTCACAAATCATCCTGCAACTGAGGATTATAGTGGACGACCAAATAAATGGGCTGGAAATAGAATAATGCCAAAGGTACAACAACATAAGAATGTTGTCATTTCAATGTATAATACAACTGTAAGTAGAGTACCAGCATACACATATCATACTCATGCATATATACCACAAGAGTTTCTTGATGAAGTAGTTGAAAAAGACGGATGGGTGTTCTCAAGAAAAGGTAATGGTTATGCAGCTATAAAACCAATTTCAGGAAATACTTCTTGGATTGATTCAGATCCAGCATATAATCCTAACTTAGGATTAAAAAAAGAAGATGAAAATGGTAAAGTTATTAAAGTAAAACCATATGAGTATATTGCAACTGGGCGATCTAATGTATGGATATGTGAAATGGGTTCAAAAGATGCTAATGGCAGCTTTGAACAATTTATATCAAGTTTTAATAATGCAGATATAGCAGGTGATGTTTTTAATATTAGTTATAATTCACCTTCTTTAGGTCATATTGAAACTGGGTGGAGTAAGAAATTTTATGTTAATGGGAATAATATAAGAACAGACTATCAAGTAAGATACGATAATCCTTGGAGTAAAGTAAAAAGAGGAGCACTTAATATAGAAATCAGTGATAATAGCGAATCACATTTACTAGATTTTAATTTATGTATTAGAAAAACAACAAAAATCTAAATATTATTTGTCTATTAATGTGCTACTCTTTATAAATATAGTCATAGGGTTATGAAAAAAAAGGATTCTTGAGATTTTTTCGACTAATAAAGACAGTCTAGACTCGCTATACAGACTTCATGATAGCAACAGTATTTAGAAAATATAACCACTGATTTGGTCACAAGTGTAATGGGGTATTTGTGATGGATGTGCTAATAATTGACTATTTAGTCACAAGTGTAGTATAATAATTGTGACCAAACAGTCTGATTGATTTAAAAAGTAATAGGAGTTTGTGAATATGAAACGAAATATTGTAATAGATCAAATAAAAAATAGAATCACAAATACGGATAATAGTAGGGTGTTTATTATCACAGACTTTTTAGATTTAGCAAGTTATGATGCTGTAAGAAAAGCTCTGTCAAGGCTTACACAGGAGAAAACTTTGATACGAGTAATGCGTGGTATGTATAAAAAACCTAACTATAACGAGTTTATTCATGATGAGGTTCCAGCTTCACCTGATGCCATTGCAAAAGCTATAGCTAGAAATAATAATTGGACTATCGGGCCAAGAGGGGATGCTGCATTAAATATACTTGGACTAACAACACAAGTTCCAAATGTTTATAACTATATTTCAGATGGTAGCCATAAAGAGGTTGACTATAAAGGAACTAAAATTGTTTTTACTAAACGGTCAAATAAGGATGTAAGTGGATACTCATACAAGACAATTTTGATAATAGAAGCATTACGTACACTAGGATCAGAAAGAATAGATGACAACATAAGAATGAGAATAGCTCAAAAGTGTACAGAAAGTGATTATGAGTTATTAAATAAAGAGGGTATCAAGAGTCGAAAATGGATTTATGAAGAAATTAAAAAGATAATGACACTTGGAGGCTATAATTATGCTTAAACTAGCTAGACTTTCTGACGAAGATAGAGCGGCAGTTTTTACAAGTACTGCTCTTAAAATGAGCTTAAGTGAAGCAATTGTTGAGAAGGATTTTTGGGTATGCTGGATGCTTGAAATACTTTTTCATCATACAGATTATAAGAAAAAGTTTGCATTTAAGGGTGGTACAAGTCTTTCGAAATGTTATGGAATAATTAACAGGTTTTCTGAAGACATTGATTTAATTTTAGATTGGAGAGTTCTTGGTTATGACCTTAAAGAACCGTGGGAATATAGAAGCAATTCAGCAGGGGTTAAATTCAATACAGAGATAAACAAAAAAACAGGAGAATTTATAAAGAATACATTTATGCCACATTTAACAAGTATTATTGATGAGCAGAATATTACTGAGTATAGCTTATATATTGATGAAGTAGATGAGCAAACGTTACGATTTGTATACCCTCAATTATTTGGAGATAAAGCATTGGTTCAAGAAATAATACTAGAAATTGGTGCGTTAGCAGCATGGACGCCTATAAGTGATAAAAGTATCACTCCTTTTGTAGCAGAGCAGTTTCCGGAAGTATTTGAGATATTAGAAACAGTAATTAAAACAGTCGAAGCGAAAAGAACATTTTGGGAGAAAGCAACAATTTTACATTGCGAGGCATTTAGAACAAATAGTAACGTTCCTGCAAGGTATTCAAGGCACTATTATGACTTATATTTACTATATAATAGTAGTATAAAAGAAGAAGCATTTGCAGATTTGGAGTTATTGAAAAAAGTAGCTGCTTTTAAAAATAAATTTTACCGATCAAATAGAGCAAGGTATGATTTAGCAACAAAAGATGAACTTCAATTATTTCCTTCAGATGAAAATTTAAAAATACTTAAAAATGACTATTTAAGTATGCAAAGTATGATTTTCGGAGATAAAATTGAGTTTGACGAAATACTCAAAGGCCTGGAAAATATGCTTACAGAATTGAAATCAATATAGTAAAAGAAGAAATTTTATTGCCCACCCAAGAACATCTGTATCTTCAGACATGGGATGAATTGAAAAGTACACTTGCTCGGCTTAAAATTGCATTTGGCTTAGCGCTGAAAATGGTACCGTAATTACTTAAAACTGTAAAATTATATATGAAAGTATTTATATGACTAATAAAATAAAAAAGAAAAAAATCCTCATGATAAATTCTGGCAACCTCAGCATAGGAGGTGTTGAGAAAATTATCATGGGAATTAGTAGTAAACTACAAAACATTACTTTTGATATTTTGTCATTTAAAGATGGTTCAGGATATTATGATAAAGAATTTTTATCCTTTGGAGGAAAAATTCATAAGATATTAAGCTATGATGGAACCAATAAACTACGAAAAGCGATTGAATACTATGTTAGGCCTTTACGTGTTTTAAAAAAAACATATAAGTTAATGAAAAATGAAGGACCCTATGATGCTATTCACTGTAATCATAATCATGAAACAGCGATAATTGTAATAGCAGCTTACTTTGCTAAGATAAAGATAAGAATTGCACATAGTCATTCAGCTATGAACAGATTTAAGAACATGGGTGTTATAAGATATATATATAATAAGTTTCTTTTAAGCATTACTAATAAATTTAGTACTATTAAGATTGGTTGTTCATTCGAAGCATTTATATCATTTTTTGGAGAAAAGTATTTATCATATCCAGGTTCATATATTATACCTGGTTTTGTAGATTTATCGTTATTTAATATAGAACATAAAAAAAGAGATAAAAGAGAAAAATTACTTGTAAATATTGCTAGATATACTCGTGGAAAAAACCAAATTTTTCTAATTGAATTGATGCCATATATATTAAAGTTAATACCAGATGCCACTTTATTGTTGGTTGGATATGATAGTAGATATGAAGAGCAGAATATGATGATTAAAAAGAGAATAAATGAATTAGGTTTGTCTAAAAAAATAAAACTCTTACCATCTAATTCTGATATTCCAGAAATACTTAGCAAAGCAGATATGTTTTTGCTTCCTTCATTAATAGAAGGAGTATCCATTGTATTAATGGAAGCACAATCAATGGAAGTACCGTGTTTAGTATCAGACACTGTTTCACAAGAAGCAGATTGTGGTTTGTGTAAGTTTTTATCTCTTGATGAAAGTAAAGAAAAATGGGCAGAAGAATTATTAATATTAATAAGTGATACTACACGAAAACTTAATAAAGAAAAATTACTTAGTTTTGATATTAATAACTACACCACGAGAATTGCAGATCTTTACTAATACAAAGGATAAAGGTATGGAATTTTAAAAATGAAAAAACATAATTCTTTTAAAAAATTTATTAAAAAGAGATTTAACTTTGTTATTGTAATAAGAAATAATATCAGATGGATTTTCACATATAAAAAACTAATCATAAAACATACTAATATAAGAGAATTTATACCTAATAAAAATGATAAAATTATAATAATTGCACCACATGCAGATGATGAACTTATTAGCTCATATCAATTTATTACTAAATATAAAAATAATATAGAATTGTTTTATTGTGGTTATATTGGATTCAACAAAAAACAAAGTGATTACGATATAAGGTTATCTGAATTTAAAAGTTTTTGGAAAAGAGAAAAGGTTAAATATTTTGTTGCTAGTGAAGATGTACAACAATCACTAAATAATAAATTAAACGAAGTCAAACCTGATTATGTTTTTATTCCATATATAATAGATTGGCATTTTGAGCATAGAAAAATTAGTGAAATGTTGTTAAAAACAGATTACTCTGAATATACTGTAGTTTTTTATCAGATTTCAGTTCCTATTAATAATCAATTAATAACTTACTATATACCTATGGATAAGAGTGAACATGAAAAGAAATGGAGCGATTTTTATGTTGCCTATAAATCACAAAGAGATCAACCAGTAAAACGATACAGATGTAATGAAAAAATAAATAAACTTAAAGATAGAAAAATTTATGCTAGTGAAGTTTTTTCGCTATTAACATATAAAGAATTTAAAATAATGGTAACTTCATTTCGCGAAAGAATAACGAAAAAAGAGATACAAAATATTAAAGACTCAATTAATGATTTATTTAAAGTTAGAGAAATAGAAAATGAGACATTAAAAATTTTAAAAGGAAAGTAACTTGAATAAATGGCCTTAAAGGGTCATAATATATACGTAGATTAACATATAAGTTTAATCAATCACTATGAAATAGGGACATAAAAAGTATTCAATAAAAAACCACTTGTCAAATTCACTAGAATTACGGCTATTAAATATTATCAAGTGTTTTAATAAATTTAAAAAATGTTAGGGGTTTAAAAATGAAAAAATCAAAAAACACTATATTAATTATAGTCGTAATGGTAGCACTATTGTTTATGTCAATGCCACAAAGTGTAAGTGCGCAAACTGAGAGTGAAACATTAAGTGAAAATCTATTGGCGTTAGGTATTGATGTTGAGGATCATTCTAATTTAATTGCTTACTATAATTCTACTGGTTCAGAAAACACATACTTAAAATTACTAGGTGCATTTTCTGACATGGAAGAATTACTTTATGGATCAGGTCATTTAATATACTTAAGTGATTTAAAAGTAACAGACATTGAAGTAATATTAGCTATTGTTCAAGGTGCTGCAGATGATATGCAAGTTAAAATTAAAATAACAGATTTAGATAATAATAGTCTTTCTGCAAGTGAAATATTACAAAAGTTATGGGATGACAGGGATATTAATAATATTCAGGTTGTTATTTCACAATTAGATGATACATATTTAGGAACTATGAATTTAGCATTTGCTAATCCAGATACCATTGAAATGAAATTACCAATACTTATTAATACAGCTGCAGACACCATAAAACTTGTCGATGAAGGTGTTCTGCCAGATGGTTACATAGCACCTGCAACACCAACACCTCCAGCTACAGCTACACCAGCTCCAACAGCAACACCTCCACCTGATGCATCAGATGATGATCCTTTCTTACCACCATGGGCTTATGGCGTTATGGGAGTTGCATTAATAGCTCTAGTCATTGTTCTTGTTCCAAAAGGAAAAAAGAAAGATGATAAGAAGAAAAAATAAATGTAAAAAGATATTAGCAATAATAATTGTAATTATTTTAGTACTTTATGTATTACTATTACTTTTTGCAAGATATGATTTAAAACGAACAAATAATGATACTAGTATAAATGAAACATTTAAATACTCAATAGAACTTATTGATAAAACAACAGACCTTTTATATACAAGTATTAAATATCAATTATCATTACTTTCAAAAACAGAGAAATTACAATTTGATGGTTTATATAGCGAATACCCTCTAGTAGGTGAGATATTCGCTATAATTACCATAGGTTCTTTCGAGACAGGAATAATCAATGAAATGAGTGGTTCATATAGTGATACATATATTCATCACTATCCCACATCAGCATACCCAGGCGAAAATAAAAGCATATGGTTATTAGCCAATGGAAATAGTTTTTATAAATATTTTAATAATAATGAGCTCACAATAGATGTTACTAATGTGGGCTTATTTTCATATGTATTAATAGATAGCTATGAAATTACACTAGAAGAATTTGTCTTTGATTTTAAAATAGAAGAAGAAGTTCTTTTTATTACCTTTATTTATCCTACAAACAGTAATAATGAAAACATCATTTATATCATGGAGTATTTCGTAGTAGATTAATTATTAATAAGATATAATAGAGGTGTTAGGAGAAATAGGTTAATGACACAGAAGATTCTATTTGTTATTCATTCGCTATCAATTGGTGGTGCACAGAAGATGATATATATGGTTGCTAGCTTTTTTGCACAAAAAGGACATGATGTAACTATTATTACCATAAGTGATAAACAAATTAAATACCCATTAGAAAACAATATAAAACATAGATATCTTTATCAATCAACAAGTAAAAATCATAGCCTATTTAATAATATTTCTCTTCTTCGTTCATATATAAAGCGTGAGCAATTTACAACTGTATTTTCTTTTATATGTAAAATAAATATGGTAACCATACTAGCATGTTTACGATTAAAAACATCATTATATGTATCGGTACGAAATGATCCTAGATATAATATGAGTGCATTTGGTAAGTTAATAAGAAATATCCTATATCATCTACCCAAAGGTATTATTTTTCAAAACAAACAAGAACTTTTATATTTTCCAAAGAGTGTAAGAAAAAAAGGGAAGATTATTAACAATCCAATTGAAGCAAATTTACCTTTAAAAAATACATCCAAGTTTACTTATAATATTATAATGGCTGGGTATTTATGTGAACAAAAAAATTATCATTTAGCTATTAAAGGATTTGCTCTATTTAATAAAGCAAATCCTTTATATAAACTTCATATCTATGGAAATGGGAAACAAGAAGAATTAAAAAATTTAATTAAAGAATATCATTTATCTTCCTCAGTTTTCATATACTCTACCACCAAAGATATATATGAAAAAATGTATGAAAGTGATATATATTTATCAACCTCCTTGTATGAAGGAATATCTAATTCAATATTAGAAGCTATAGGTTTAGGCTTACCAGTAGTAGTTACTGATTGTTCCCGTGATTTAGTTGAATCAGGTTATAATGGTATTGTAATAAAAGAAAACAAACCAGAGGCTGTTGCTAATTCTTTAGAGGAAATTATTAATAACCGTAATTTTTGGAAAAACGCAAATGAGTATTCAAAGAAATTACGAAAAGAACTTACATTAGAAATTATTGGAGAGAAATGGTATAAACTCTTATAGTAGCTAAATGATTTTGGGGAATTAATGAAAAGAAAAATATTGCTTATAATATTAATATTATGGACAGCTTTTGTATTCTATAACTCAATTAAAACTGCAGCTGATTCAATAAAAGATAGTAGTCTAATTGTTGACACCGTTAAAAAGGTAATTGAATATACATATGACGATCAAGTTCCAGAAGCAATTGAATATTATATTGATAATAACTTTCAAACTACTTTGCGTAATTTTGCACATGGATTTGAGTTCTTTGTATTATATATATTAGTGTATTTGAATATTAGATATTTAAATATGTGTGGTCTAAAATTATTATTAAATGGATTGTATGTGTGCTTATTTGTAGCTATCATTGATGAAAACATACAAATATTTGTTAAAGGTAGGGGATTTCAGGTGTCTGATCTTATTACTGATCTTTTTGGAAGTCTTATAGCTTTAGGAATTGTTTATATAATTAGTAAGTATATAAAAAAAGATTATGGTGTGTGTAGAATGGAGTAAAGAATAATCAATTAGAAATGATGCTGCTAAAATACAGACGTACATTCCTGGAAACGTGAGCGTGTTTTCATATAATGTGTCAAGTAAAAAAGAAATAAACTTGACAATATATCACAAAATACTTATCATTAAATGTATAGGAAAGTAGAATTATGAAATATACCCAGGTAATTTTCAAAGAAATAATGAAATATAAAACAAAGGAAATTATTGTTGCGAATCAACTATATAAAGAAAAGTTCAAATATATATCTGAACCTACTTATTATAAGGTGCTTTCAAGACTGGAATTTAGTGGAGCACTAGTAAGGATTTCAAAGGGTATTTATTGCAAACCAGAAGAGGGTAAGTTTCAAAAAGTTATAGCTAACGAAAAAAATATTATTGAATATTATATTGGTAAAAATGGGAATAAAGGTGTTTTTTCAGGATATAGATTGTTCAGTAAATATGAAATGACTACACAAGTATCTAAGAATATTGAATTACTTTCAACAATTTCAACGAATGAAAAAACTACTATAAAGAATATTTCAATTAAGAAGATTAATCTTAAGTTAAATCAAAGAACAATCAAAATGGTAGAGTTTCTTGAAATACTTCAGAACTATATGAAAATTGAAGAATTAAATTATAATAAGTTTTGTGAATACATTAAAATATCAGTTAATAATTATAATGAGGAAACGGTTAAAGAAATTCTAAAATCTGTAAAATATAAAAAATCCACAATTGCTTCGTTGGTTAATGTCTTGAATTTTTACAAAATTGAGACCAAATTAAACGAATCCCTCAATGGAACGTCCAAATATAAGTCAATAGAAATGGAGAAAATACATGCGGCTGCATCATAGAAAAGCAGAGTTTGAGGAATTAATTGGACTTACTTCAGAAAAGTACAGTTTACCTGCGTCCGCAGTAAGAAAAACAATTTTGGCTTTATTAATCACACAAGAACACCAGTGCCATCAAAAATGGGAGAAAAACAACAAATGTTAAAAGAGATGAATAGTAAAAAAGTTCAGATTTTATTATCAACATATAATGGTGAAAAGTACTTAAATGATTTACTTAAATCTCTATTAACTCAAACATATAAAAATATAAACATATTAATAAGAGATGATGGCTCTATTGATAATACTATAGAAATATTAAAAGAATATAGTAAACAAGATAATATAAAAGTTGTTTTAGGTGAAAACTTAGGTGCAAAGAATAGCTTTTTTGAATTAATTAAAATTGCAGATGAAAATTATGACTATTATTCTTTTTGTGATCAAGATGATATTTGGATAGATGAAAAAACAGAAAAGGCAATCAAATTATTAGAAAATGAAAATAAAGATATCCCTCTTTTATATTTTTCTAATAAAACAGTAGTTGATGAATCTTTAAACCTTATTGGATATGTATCAAATCCACGAAGAGAACTATCCCTTGAAAATGCAATTGTTGAGAATCTTGTAAGTGGGTGTACAATAGTAATAAATAGAAGAACAAGAGAATCACTATTAGATAGATTTCCTAAATATACATCTATGCATGATAATTGGATGTATAAAGTAGTTTCAGCCTTTGGTAAAGTTATATATGATAAAAACTCATATATACTATATAGACAACATTCTAATAATGTATCTGGAGTAGAGATAAACTTTATAAAATCTTGGAAAAGCAAAATCTTTATTAGTAAAAGTAAACGAGCTATTGTAAGGGAAAAGCGAGTACATGTACTTGTTCAAGTAAAAGAATTTTATGATATTTTTTATGAAAGATTAAGCGATTCTCAAAGAAAGTTTTTAGAAGATTTTATTAACAAACCAAATACAATATTTAAGAGAGTAATATATGTATTAAAAGCAAAATGGTATAGACAAAAAATATTTGATGATCTTATATTTAAAATATTAGTAATTTTTAGGAGATAGTTAGATGAAAGGTATTATATTAGCAGGTGGCTTAGGAACTAGGTTATATCCACTAACAGCAGTAGTTAGTAAACAATTACTACCTGTATATGATAAACCAATGATTTATTATCCATTATCAATATTAATGTTAGCAGGTATAAGTGATATATTAATTATTTCA
>JAUUZV010000041.1 GCA_030592085.1 Clostridia bacterium
AAAATAATGTAATTTGCCTTTCATAACTAACTTAACAAATAATTTAATTGCAAAAAACCCAAATAATCCAGCAAATATCATACCAATGACAATAGGTAATATTTCAATTGTACCTATACCTTCTTGATACACATCATATAGTTCTAGTATAAATCCACCTGCAATAACAGGAATAGACATTAAAAACGCAAATTTAATTGCTAATTCTTTTTTAAGTTTTCTACTTAAAGAAGTAGCCATTGTCATACCAGAACGAGAAATTCCAGGAACAATAGCAATAGCTTGTGCCAAACCAATTAACAATGCATCATGCCATTTCATATCTTTAATGTCTCGTTTCCCAATTGTTATTTTTGATGTAATTAACAACACAATTCCTGTAATTAAAAATCCGATTCCAAGGGATACTCCTGAGTTATTTAATCCTTCAAAAAAATCTTTAAAAAGAATACCAACAATCACAGCAGGAACCATTGAAATAAGTATTAATCCCGACATTTTACATATTGGTTTTTTAAGAATTTTTACTACTTCATCCCAAAAGGCTATTATTACTGCAATAAGTGTGGCAAAGTGAACAGCTACATTAAATAGTAAAGTAGATTGAGAAATACCAAACATATGTTGCACTAGTACTAGATGACCTGAAGAACTAACTGGCAAAAATTCTGTCAGTCCTTGTATTATTCCTAATATAATTGATTGAAAAATATTCATTCTATACTCCACTTAATTGCTTTAAAAATAGTGTATCACATTTACTGTTTTTTTGCGTATTAATACTCTTTTAAAATCCCATCTTTTCAGATGGGATTAATGATTAAGATATCTTTTCTTGCTTTTTCTTTTTATGTAGAATAACTTTTGGCTTTGCCCCATTTAAAACGGTTGCCTCATCTACTATAACTTTCTTTATATCTTTATTTGAAGGTAGTTCAAACATAGTATCAATTAAGATTTTCTCAATAATACCACGAAGTCCTCTAGCACCTGTTCGCTTATCAATGGCCTTATGTGCAATTGCAATTAAAGCTTTATCATCAAAGTCTAACTCACATTCATCAAGATGAAATAGTTTTTTATATTGTTTAACTAAAGCATTTTTTGGTTCTTTTAGTATTCTTAATAATGCTTCCTCTGAAAGGGCACTTAATGAAACAATTACAGGAACACGACCAATAAATTCAGGAATTAATCCGAATTTTAATAAATCTTCTGGTTCAATTAATTTTAACAATTTTGAGCGTTCTTTTGTTTTTTTCGAAAGATTCTCACTGCCAAATCCAATGGCACTTTTACCAATACGGTTTTGGATTATTTCTTCCATTCCTTGAAATGCACCACCACATATAAATAAAATATTAGTTGTATCGATTTTAATATATTCTTGGTTAGGATGTTTTCGTCCACCTTGTGGCGGAACACTGGCAACAGTTCCTTCTAAAATTTTTAGTAATGCCTGTTGCACGCCTTCACCTGAAACATCTCTTGTTATTGAAGGATTATCACTCCTTTTTGAAATTTTATCAATTTCATCAATATATATAATACCGCGTTCTGCTTTATCAACATCATAATCAGCTGCCTGAATTAATCTAAGTAAAATGTTTTCTACATCTTCACCTACATATCCAGCTTCTGTTAATGAAGTAGCATCTGCAATAGCAAAAGGTACATTTAGTATTTTTGCTAATGTTTGAGCAGTATATGTTTTACCAGTTCCAGTTGGACCTAACATTAATATATTGCTTTTTACTAATTCAACATCTTCATCTTCACTACTATGATTAATACGCTTATAGTGATTATAAACTGCAACAGCCATAGCTTTTTTAGCATCATCTTGGCCAATAACATATTCATCTAATTTTTCTTTTATCTCTGCAGGTGTATAACTCTTAAAAGGTTGTAATTCTCCATCTTCTTCAGAGTCAATAAACTCTTCATCTAATATTTCAGCACACAACTCAATACATTCATCACAAATGTATACAGAAGGTCCTGCAATTAATCTGCCAACTTGTTCTTGAGTTTTTCCGCAAAAAGAACATTTAACTTTTTTATTATCGTCTTTTGTGTTCGCCATTTTTCACCTTATCTACTTTTCCATAACCTTATCAATTATGCCATATTTTACAGCTTCTTTGGCATCCATGAAAAAGTCTCGCTCTACATCTTGTTCAATCTTTGAAAGTGGTTGTCCAGTATGAGTAGCTAAATATCCATTTAACTTATCTTTTAATTTTAACAACCATTCTGTTCTTATTTTTATATCAGTTGCCTGGCCTTGTGTTCCACCTAATGGTTGATGAATCATAATTTCACTATTAGGTAATGAAAGTCTTTTTCCTTTAGCTCCAGCTGAAAGTAAAAATGCTCCCATGCTAGCTGCTAATCCAATACAAATTGTTGAAACATCACATTTAACATAATTCATTGTATCGTATATGGCCATACCAGCAGTAATTGATCCACCTGGACTATTAATATAAAACTTAATGTCCTTTTCCGGATCTTCATGTTCTAAAAATAACATTTGTGCCACTATTAAACTAGCTGTCACATCATTTACTTCTTCTGATAGCATAATAATTCTGTCTTTAAGCAATCTGGAAAAAATATCATAAGATCTCTCTCCTCTGCTTGTTTGTTCGATGACATATGGTACTAAACTCATAAAGTTACCTCCTTATATCGTTTCTTATTTCTCTTCTTTGTCTTCTTTCTTAGCAGGTGTTACAACCTGTTTTGTATTATCATAAATAAATTCTACAGTTTTTTCACTGACTATTTGCTCTTTAAAGTAATCCTTGTAATCATCATTTAAGGTTTTAGAAAACTCTTCTAATTCCATATTATATGCTTTTGCAGTTTCTGCTACTTTCGTATCATATTCTTCATCAGTTACTAAAAAATCTTCTTTTTTTGAAATTGCTTCAATTACTAATTGTGTTTTTACTTGAGATTTACCAATTTCTTTATACTGCTCTCTAAATTGTTCTTCAGTCATTCCAGTTAATTCAGCATATTTTTTAACATCCATTCCCTGTTGCTGTAATCTAGAACTAAATTCTTGCATTAATGAATCAACTCTTCTTTCAATTAATGCCTTTGGAATATCTACTTCTGCATTATCAGTAGCTTTTTGAATTGCCTGATCAGTATTCTTATTCTTAGCATCATCTTTTAGTTTTTTAGTTAAATTCTTTTTAATATCTTTTTTATATTCTTCTAAAGTATCCATTTCACTAATATCTTTTACAAATTCATCATCAATTTCTGGTAATTCTTTTGTTTTTATTTCATGAAGTGTTACTACAAAAACAGCTTTTTGTCCTTTTAGGTTTTCAGCATGATACTCTTCTGGAAAAGAAACATTTACATCAAATTTATCACCAACATTTTTACCAATAATCTGTTCTTCAAATCCTGGAATAAATTGATTAGAACCTAATGTTAATTCATGGTTCTCACCTTTACCACCTTCAAAAGGAACATCATTAATAAATCCTTCAAAGTCAATAATGGTTATGTCTTTATCTTTGGCAGGTCTATCTTCAATAGAAACCATTCTAGAATTCTTTTCAGCTTCTTTATCTAGTTCTTCTTGTATATCTTTTTGTGTAACTCTAACAGGAATTTTTTCAACTTTTATATCTTTATATTCCCCTAAAGTAACTTCAGGATATACATCTACTTTAGCTGTAATAACTAATTGATCATCTTTACCAATACTTTTTATATCAATAGCTGGATAATCTACAGGATTAATATCAAGTTGCTTAACAGCATCTTCATACTTTTCAGAGTAAAGAACATTAATAGCTTCCTCATAAAAGATTCCCTCACCATAAGTTCTTTCAATCATAATCTGTGGGGCTTTACCTTTTCTAAATCCTTGAACAGTATACTTACCTTTTGTTTTGTTATATGCTTTTACGATTCCAGCTTTAAATTCATCATTTGTGAATGTCATTTCCAAATCAACGACATATCCCTCTTTTTTTATTAGTTTTGCATCCATTAAGCAAAATCCTCCATTTTTCTATATATAGCCAAAATATTATACCACAGCCAAGATAAATATAATATATTTATTAACCTTTTATGACTAGTATCATTTATACCCATAAATATACATTTATACACGATAAACTACATTTACAAAATTACCTATTCTTTGTAATGGTAATATACGCCTATTAATCGTTATTATTTCTTCTGTGTTTTCTTCGTCTAAATAGTGATAACCCACCAAATCCACTAATAATTGCAATATAAAAGCCAAAGTCATACCACCAACCTGTATTCAGTGATTCATAAATATGAATGCTCTTATTAAAGAGACCAATTATTAATGATACAGGTGCAATCCACCCATGCCATACTCCCCATAAAAAACCTGCTAAATTATCTGCATTTGCTTTACCATCTCCAGGTACACAACCACTTAGCATTAATACAAGCATAATCAATAATATTCCAATAACTATAACTTTTTTCTTCATAAGATGATTCCTCCTAAATTGATATTTATTTATAAATCTTCACTGGTTTAAAATGTAGATAATCAGCTGATACCAGTGAAAATTTCTTATCTTCTTTTATGTTTTTAGTTTGTTCTCCATGAATATGTCCATATATTACTTTTTTAATTTTGTAATTATCAATAATAAAAAGCAACTGTTCACTATGAGTTGGAGGATAATGAAAAATTGCAATAAGTTCTTTGTCATTATTTGTTACACTTTTTAGTGATATCTTAAATCGCTCAATTTCTCGATTAATGATTTTGTTATCTTTTTCATCAAATCCATAACCTTTAGTTCCACAAAGAATACAATTATCTAACTCAATAGAATTATTATATAAAAATTCTATAGTAGAAAAATCATGTTTGTCTAAAAATTCATTCATCTTTTTAACTGTTTCCCACCAATAATCATGGTTTCCTTTTAATATGATTTTTCTCCCTGGCAATTCATTAATATACCTAAAATCTTCTACTGCTTGATTTAGATAAGTCGCCCATGAAATATCACCTGGTATAATTACAACATCATCTTGTTTAACTTTTTTATTCCAGTTCTTTTTAAGTTTTTCTTCATAGTCAATCCACTTACCACCAAAAATGTCCATAGGTTTATTAACTCCAAATGATAAATGTAAATCTGCAATTGCGTATACTGTCATATTAGTCCTTCCCATGAAAATAAGTAAATATGGCTACTGCAAGATTTCCACTTATTCCCTTAACATTTTTCAATTGATCTATACCCGCTCCTTTAATCTCTCTTACAGATCCAAATTCTTTTATGAGCAGTTGTTTTCTCTTTTCTCCTATTCCTTCAATTCCATCTAGTGATGAAGTTATTTGATTTTTATTTCGCTTGCTCCTATTAAACTCTATTGCAAAACGATGTGCTTCATCTTGAATATATGTTATAAATCTAAATAATTGTAAATCATCTGCCAAAGGATATTCTTTACGATGATATATTAAACCACGAGTTCGATGTTTATTATCTTTTACCATGCCACAAACGGGAATGTCAATATTATTATCAATTAACAATTCGCTTATGGCATTGGTTTGATTAGTTCCCCCATCAATTAAAATCAAATCTGGGGTATTTGCAAACTTCTCATCTTTAAAACGTTTAACTCTTCTACTAAGTACTTCTTTCATGGCCTTTATATCATCACTATTAACTTCACTTTTAATTGCAAATTTACGATAACCTGATTTTTTTGGTTTCCCGTTTTTGAAAGTAATCATTGAACCAACAGTCTCTTTACCACCAAAATTAGAAATATCATAAGCTTCAATATTTTCAGGCACTACTTCTAATTTAAGTAGCTTTGCCAATGTTATTATATTAAGGTATGTTGCATTTTGTCTTTCTACATATGCCTTAAGAGATTGCTTTGCAGTATTAAAAGCTGTATCTGTAAGTTTTTTATTCCCTCCTCTTTTAGGATATAGTAATGTTACTTTGCTTTTTTTGTTATCACTTAACCATTGTGTTAACCAATCCATATCTGCTATATCATTATATACCATAATTTGTTTTGGTATTCTTGAAATATCTTGATAATATTGTCTTATGAATTCTGATGTTAATAATGAAGGTGTCAAGTCTTCAACATTTGTAAACTCAAATTCTTTTTTATCAATAATCTGACTTTCACGTACTTTGAGAATAACACATAATCCTAGATCTTTGGTTACTGTACCTGCTATAACATCTGTATCTTTTAAATTAGGTTTAATCATATATACATCTGATATTTTTCGCAATATAGCAATTCTATCTCTATAATGTGCAGCTTGTTCAAATTCTTGTTTATCAGAAGAAATCGTCATTTTCTCTTTATATTGTTCTAAAAGCGTATCATTATTTCCTTCAAGTAAATCAATCAAAGCTTCTACATTTTTCAAATATAACTTTTCATCCACATCATAAGCACAAGGTCCTACACACCGCTTAATATGATAATTAAGACAAGGACGTGTTTTTTTATCAAAGTCTTTTTTATTACAATTACGAATTTTAAAAACACTTTGTAATAAGCTAAGAATTTCTCTTAAGGGAGTCCGCTGTGGATATGGGCCGAAGTATTTAGCACCATCTTTTTTTACTTTTCTTACAATTTGAATTCTAGGAAATCGCTCAGTTATATTTACCTTTAAATATGGATAAGTTTTATCATCTTTTAATAAAACATTATATTTAGGCATATGACTTTTAATTAAATTACATTCAATTATAAAAGCATCTCTCTCTGAACTAGCTACTATATATTCAAATGAAGTTATTTCTTTAACTAAATTTTGATGTTTCTTGAATTTAGGGGTCCCTTTAAAATATTGATTAACTCTATTTTGCAAATTAATAGCTTTTCCCACATAAATAATCTGGTCTCGTTTGTTTTTCATTAAATAAACACCAGGAGTTTTGGGTAGTTTTTTTAGTTCATCTTTTATAATAAATATACTCATATAGTTTTCCACATAATAAGGGCATTTTCATTAGTATCCTTATAATAATTTTTTCTAATACCTTCTCTAGTAAATCCTAATTTTTCATATAAACAAATTGCTGATGTATTATTCTCTCTCACTTCTAAAGTTATGGCTACTACTTCTTCATCTTTAACTAATTCAATCATTTTTGAAAATAAATCTAAAGCTAAATTTTTTCGTCTATATGTCTTTTTAATTGCAAGTGTTGTAATATGAGCTTGATCAATAATCATCCAATATCCTAAATAACCTACAACCTTTTTATCATCAAGAACAACTAAATATTTTGCAAGTGAATTATTTACAACATCATCGTATATGCTTTTATGAGACCATGGAGTAACAAAACTCTGTTGCTCAATAACAAACATACCATCTACATGATCTTTATTTGCTAATTTAATTGTGAAATTGCTCATTATTTATTAAAAAGCCTTTCTGCCTGTGATGGTCTTAAATAAAACGGCACAGCCTCTGTGGCTTTTATTTTATCATACTTCGCAGATAGGAAACCACAGATAGATGAACTGGGAAATTCATTTTTATCTTCTATGATTAGTTGATTAGGTAATTTAGTTTGCAAATAGTCAAAATGCAATTTTGCACCATCACCTGATAGGATTATTTTATTGTTTGTCTTTTTTAATATGGTAATCACTTCATCAATATGAATACCCATGTAGTCAGTTTGTCTTTCTGGAGAATATATAGCTGTGTACACTTGATTATTTCTAGCATTAATCATGGGACACATAGTGGCCGTCTCTTGTTGGCTTTGTTTTGCTAGGATATCTAAAGTTGGCACCATAACTATGGGTTTTGACAATGCGTAGGCCATTGCTTTTACAGATGATAATCCAATTCTAAGACCAGTAAAAGAACCTGGTCCAGATGATACTACAAAGTAATCCACATCGGTTACATCATAAGGTGTTTGAATAAATAAATCTTCAACTAAAGGCATGAAGCTCTCTGCATGCTTTTTATTATTATTAACAAATATCTCTTTTACTATCTCTTCATCTTTTAGAAGACAGACAGATGCACTTGCTAATGATGTATCACAAGCGAAAATTAACATAATCGTATCTCTCCAATTTTTTCAATTTGTCCTTTATTACCTTTTATAACAAAATATCTTATAGCATCATTTTTTTCATCTTTAGTAATTGTTATCCATAAAGCATCTTTTGGTATTGAATTTTTAATATTATCTGCCCACTCAATAACAATACAAGTTTGTTCATCAAATAATTCTTCAAAGCCTAAATCATATAACATTTCTTCATTGGTGATTCTGTAAGCATCCATATGATAAAAAGTTAATTCATCTTTTTCATATTGATTAATAATTGTAAATGTTGGACTAGTAATATGCTCTTTTATTCCAATTTCAAATGCATACCCTTTTGATAGAACAGTTTTACCACTGCCTAAATCACCAACTAAACAAATAGTTTTAAATTGATTTTTAGCTAGTTGTGTACCTAAGTGAAAAGTTTCCTTTTCACTTTTAGTACACAATGCATACAATTTATCCTTCATAAACCACTTTTCCGTTAATAACAGTGGCTATTACTTTTGTTTTTATTTCCAGTGGGTTACCATCAAAAATTGCTACATCAGCATGTTTCCCTTTTTTTAGAGATCCAATTTTATTATCAAGGCCTGTTAATTTAGCAGCATTTATTGTAATAGATTTTAATCCTTCTAATTCGTCTAGACCATATTTTACAGCTACTCCCACACATAATGTTAAATACTGAATTGGAATAACATGATGATCAGTCATAATAGCCATTTTTACTCCTGCTTCAGATAACATTCCAGGATTTTCTATCATTGAATTAGTTAACTCATATTTTGATCTAAATGAAAGTAGTGGTCCAACAATTACTGGCACTTTTTCTTTTTTAAGAATATCTTTAACTAGATAACCTTCTGTACAATGTTCAATTGAAAAATTTAAACCGAATTCTTTTCCAATTCTAATAGCTGTTAAAATGTCATCTTCTCTATGCGCATGAATTTTAACAAGTAATCCATCAAATACTTTTGCTAGTGCTTCCATTTTTAAGTCAACTTTAGTTTTATCTTCTCTGTTTTTATATTCTCTTGCTTCAATTAATGCTTGTCTCATAATTGCAGCTGAAGCCATTCTTGTCATAGGTGTTTTCTTCTGGCCACTATATACTCTTTTAGGATTTTCTCCTAAAGCCATTTTCATTGCAAGTTCTTCTTCTAGACACATTTCTTCAATGGAATTACCACTAGTTTTTAATGCTGAGAACATACCACCAATAACATTTGCACTTCCAGGTCCAATACATAAAGTAGTTATTCCAGCTTTTCTGGCATCTTCAAATGAACGGTCTTTATAATATATACCATCAATTGCTCTCATGTGAGGAGTAACAGGGTCTGTCATTTCATTTCCATCAGATCCTTCAAACCCAATGCCATTTTCCCACATGCCTACATGGCAATGAGGATCAATTAGTCCAGGTAAAATATATCCACCTTTTGCATCAATTACTTGATTACATTGATCTTCAAGTTCGTTAGTTAATTGATCAATTTCACCAATCATAAAAATTTTACTTTTTTTCGTGATTACAAAACCATCAAAATTATTCTTTTTCCCCATGGTAAATACTTTACCATTTTTAATAAGCAACATAAGAATGTCCCCTTTCTAAAACAAAAAAGCACCACCTCAATTGGTGATGCTTTAGATACAAGTTTATCTCTTTGAAAATTGAGGTGCTTTTCTGGCTTTTTTGAGTCCCGGTTTCTTTCTTTCTTTCATCCTTGGGTCTCTAGTTAAATAACCAACTTTTTTTAATTCGCCTCTTAGGGCTGGGTCCGCTTCTAATAATGCACGCGAAATACCATGTCTTATTGCACCGGCTTGTCCGGTAAATCCACCACCTTTAACACCAACAATAACATCAAATCTTCCATCTGTTTTTGTTAGTACTAATGGTTGTCTTAAAATCACTTTCAGTGTTTCTAAACCAAAAAAGTCATCTATATCTCTACCATTAATGGTAACTTTTCCTGTACCTGGTACAAGTCTAACTCTCGCGACTGATTTTTTTCTTCTACCTGTTCCGTAGTATTGTACTTGATTTGCCATGAATTTTTCCTCCTTCTAGCCTATGCCTTGATTTCAAGAACTTCAGGCTGTTGAGCGTGGTTCTTATGTTCTGGTCCAACATAGATTTTTAATTTTTTCATCATCTGTCTTCCTAGAACGTTTTTTGGAAGCATTCCCTTAACTGCATGTTTAATAATTCGCTCGGGATGTTTTTCCATCATGGTCTTATAGCTAATCTCTTTTAATCCGCCAACATAACCTGAATGATGTCTATATAACTTCTGAGATTCTTTCTTACCTGTAACTTTGATTTTTTCAGCATTTATAATAATCACATAATCGCCTGTATCAACGTGAGGTGTATATATTGGTTTATGTTTTCCTTTTAGTATTATTGCGACTTCAGTGGATAGTCTTCCTAAGATTTTATCCTCTGCATCTACGATATACCATTTTCTTTCAATTTGGCTTTCTTTCGCCATCATTGTTTTCATAGTTACCTCCTATAGTATCTATTAGTACTAGCAACAAATCTTTTTATTTGTGCAAGACATATTTTAATACATCAAAATAGCCATGTCAAGGCTATTTGTTTGTTTTTTTTAATTCTACCGGTTATAACTCTTGATTACCCCTTTTTTCTCTATAATACTCACTCATACTCAGTTGCCATCTCACTTTTGTAATTGATCTAGTGTCATTGTATATGGTGGTAAGTACTCTTTTATAAAACGTTTTACTTCAGGTAAGGTTATTTTATTTAATGCTTTCTCTAATGCTTTTTTAGCATATGAAAAATCATGATTTCCTGCTTCTTGTTCTTCTAAGCATTTAATATAAGCAGAAATTTTATCAGCAGCTTTAATTACTGCTTTACTTTTTTCACACACTTTAAAATATGGTTCGTATTCTTTTTTAAGATCAGCTGGTAACATATTTAAAATTTGTTTTTCAGCCTCATATTCAAGTTTTTTGTATGCTTTAGTTATTTCTTCATTCTCATACTTAATTGGTGTTGGCATATCACCTGTTATGGTTTCATTTGCATCATGAAATAATGAAGCTACAACAATTTTTTCACAATCATAGTCTCTCTCATAATATATATTGCCAATTTTTGCAATACCAAGAGCAATTGATGCCACATCAAAACTATGTTCTTTTAAATTATCATATCTAGTATTTCTCATTAGCCCCCATCGATTAATGTATTTCATTCGATGTATAAAAGCAAAAAAAGTGTTATCAGCCATTTATGTACTCCCTTTAAATATATGTTATAAAGATATATAATTATTATATCAGAAATATTAACGTAAGGTTAGGTAATAATGATGAGAAAATTCACTAAAGTTGCAATCGTAGAAGGTAGCCCAAAATATGAACAAAGCATTACAAGAAAAAAAGCTTTACACAATCGTGGAAATGATGTTAGATCTCCTTTTTCAAGAGATTATACGAGAATTTTACATTCTAGAGCTTACAGCCGTCTAAAGCATAAAACTCAAGTATTCTTTGCAACACAAAATGATCATATCTGTACTCGTATAGAGCATGTTAATCATGTATCTTCCATTGGTGTTACTATTGCTAAACATTTAGGTTTAAATGAAGAATTAGTTTTAGCAATTGCAACTGGCCATGATTTAGGTCATGCACCATTTGGTCATGCAGGAGAGAAATTCTTATCAGAAATAACAAGTAAATATTTAGATTATAAATTTTGGCATGAAAAAAACTCACTACGTTTTGTAGATAAACATGAAATTTTACAAGATTCAAATGGATATGAACAAAATCTAAATTTAACTTATGCAGTAAGGGATGGAATTATAAGCCACTGTGGTGAAGTTGAAGATACATCACTAGTACCAAGAGAAGAAGCAATAAATTTAGATGATATTTTAATGGCTAATCAATACCCTCCATATACCTGGGAAGGATGTATTGTAAAACTTTCAGATAATATTGCATATATCGGAAGAGATATTGAAGATGCATTACGCTTAAAAATATTAGACGAAGAACATATTGATCAATTAGATAAAATAATTCATAATTTTTCAGATGTTGATATTAAGAAAACGAACAACACAGCTTTAATACATACATTTGTTGGTAATCTTTGTGAAAACTCATCACCTGATACTGGTATGGGATTTTCTAAAAGTCATTTAGCTTTCATGAAAGAAATCAAAAGTTTTAATTATAAATACATTTATTACAATGAACGTTTAACAATATTTCAAAACTATGCTAAGTTAATTTTAAACTCTATATTTGATACCTTATTAAAGTTTTATGATGGGGTTGATACAATAAAATATATAGAAGAAGAATATTTAGAAATATTTCCAACATTATCAAAAACCTTTATTGAAAAGCTAAAAAAATATTCAGACCTTGGTGATTTAGAACCAAGACGAGAAAGTTTAAACAATGTTGTATTGTATAAACTTTCTGATAAAAAAGACTATATAAAAGCTATTATCGATTTCATTGCTTCAATGTCAGATCATTACGCTATTAAAATATTTGATGAATTAACAAGCTTATAGTTAATTACTTGGATAATCGTATATAGTTTCAAATCCTAAGTAATCATTCATTTGATTAATAATATTACCTATTTGGTTTTTAGTAAATTCATTTTTATATGCTTCAATATTATCACTTACACTATTTTCATCATTAAATAAATTTATCAAATTTTGAGGAGCTCCAACATGAAAGAAACCGCGCATTTTCTCACTATTTTCACCAGACATAATCCCTGATAAATTAAATAAATCCATACTAGAGTTAAGTTCATATGATAGTAATTCCGGTAAATGAACTATAGCATTGTACGACTCCCCTTCAAATATAGTTGGATTTTCATTTGGTATAATCTGATTTACTTGTAATAGCACATTGTCTCTAGCATTACTATTATCTGTTATTGAATAGTCAACTCCTTCAAGTCCATAATGTAAGTCGAATGAATAGCTATTATTTGTCATTAACTCATTAAATAGTAAAACAGTTCCATCTAAATTGCTTATTGTTTTTAAAAATACATAGTAATTAATACTTCTATATGAGGGAACTAAATACTCATTATTAGAACCTTCAAGATAATAACCTTTTTCAAACTCGTAAGACGGTTCTTCTTTTCGTAACAAGGCATTATAAAAAATATTTC
>JAUUZV010000224.1 GCA_030592085.1 Clostridia bacterium
AACAAAATCGTCAGAGCGATAGGGGAAAAAACTAATCCACAGTGCCTGTGTTCATTATATATTAAGAAAGAAAAGGATTAAAATATAATGCATTTGCATTATACAAGGGGATTATATTATGAATAACGAAATAATTACAAAATTAGATGAACTTAATAAAAAAGTAAAAGGCCCATGGGAAAAGAGAATTGTTGCTCAATTAATCTATGGAACAAAACTATCTAAAGTAAATAATAACAACTTTGATAATATTCTTGAAACAGCAATTACATATATATTAGAACAATACACATTAGATGGATTTATTAAAAAAGATGTAACACTTCATGCTGAAGAAATACTCAATGATTTATCTACTAAGGCTAAAAGTTATACTATGATATGTGCTTCACATGCCCATATTGATATGAATTGGATGTGGGATTATTCTGAAACTGTTGCAATAACTCTTGATACATTTAGAACAATGTTGGATTTAATGAAAGAATATCCATTATTTACATTTTCTCAATCACAAGCATCTGTTTATAGAATTGTTGAAAAATATGATATTGAAATGTTACAAGAAATCAAACAACGAGTAAGTGAAGGACGATTTGAAATCACAGCTTCTACTTGGGTTGAAGCTGATAAAAACATGCCAAATGGTGAAAGTCTAACAAGACACATACTATATACCAAGAAATACTTATCAGAATTATTTGATATTGAAAAAGACTCACTTTCACTTGATTTTGAGCCAGATACATTTGGTCACAATCAAAACATCCCAGAAATCCTTTCAAAAGGTGGAGTTAAATACTATTATCATTGTAGAGGTAATGATGGGCATAATCTTTCGAAATATATAGCCCCATCTGGTAACTCGATTATTATATATAGAGAACCTCTTTGGTATAATGCGAAAATTGATGAGAATATTGCAGTGCATGTACCTGAGTTTTGTCAAAAATATAATATTAAAAAAATGCTTAAAGTTTATGGTGTTGGTAACCATGGTGGAGGTCCAACAAGAAGAGATATAAATAAGCTTATTGATATGAATTCATGGCCTATCTTCCCTACTATTAAATTTGGTACATACAATGAGTTTTTCACCTCACTAGATGATATCAAAGAAGATCTTCCAACTTTAAAAGGTGAAATAAACTTCGTATTTACAGGATGTTACACTACTCAAGCGCGAATTAAACTTGCAAATAGAATTAGTGAAGCAAAATTAAATGAAGCTGAATCCCTAAGTACAATATCAACAATTTTTAATAATGGTAGTTATCCTCATTCTGACTATGAAAATGCATGGAAGAAGACATTATTTAATCAATTCCATGATATCTTACCAGGTTCTGGAGTAATTGAAACCAGAGAATATGCAATGGGTCAATTCCAACAAACTCTTGCATATGCAAATACAGGTGCAAGTAATGCAATAAGAAATATAACCTCAAAAATTGATACATCAAATCTTTGTTTAGAAGAACAATTAATTAGCGATTCAACATCTGAAGGTGCAGGAGTTGGATATGGGTTAAATGAGTTTTCGTTTCCTCAAACTGAGAGAGGAAAAGGAAAAACAAGGATATTCCATTTATTTAATTCATCACAATATACCAAAAATGAGAATGTTGAATTAACCATATGGGATTGGGATGGAGATATCAATAAAATTGAATTTATTGATAGTGATAATAATATTGTAGAACATCAAATGATTGAAAACAAAAAGGGTAATTATTGGGATCATACATATATTACCCTATTAATTAAAGCCAGTGTTCCTTCATATGGTTATCATACATATGTAATGAGAGAAAAAAACATAAGTGATATAGCAATTAAGTGGCCAAAAGATCCACGTGTTCATACTAATGAAGAAATAATTTTAGAAAACACACAAATTAAAGTTATTTTTGACAGTATAAGTATGAAAATAACTTCACTTCTAAACAAAAAAAATAATATGGAATATATTGATAGTAATAATCCAGCTGGGTTTTTTAGAGTAATTGATGAAGATGATTCAAAGGGTATGACAGCTTGGATAATTGGACGATATTCAAATATTACTGATATAGATAAAAACATTAAAATAACAAATACTCAAATAAATAGTAATTTATTAAAACAGTGGATAGAATATGAAGTAAAATTTAGAAGTAGTAGGTTAAAAGTCATAATATCACTTGATATCGATAGTACAATACTTGACTACAATGTTGAATGTGACTGGCAAGAAACTTCTAAGAAAGGTCAACTAATACCACAGTTAAACTTTTATATGCCATTAGGATATAAATGTAGTAATTATAAATATGATATTCCTTTTGGAACTATTAATAGAAAAGATTTAAAAATGGATGTACCAGCTAATAGTTTTATGGTAGCTATTCCTGATAGTGGAAGTAAATCTCTTATGTTAATGTCTAATTGTAAATATGGATTTAGGGGAATAAATAATTCAATGGCATTAACCCTAATAAGAAGTTCATATTCACCAGACCCATATCCTGATAATGGCATACATAAATTTAAATTAGCAATTGATTTAATTGATGTAAATTCATCTTATACACTTATAAAAAACGCATATAATTATAATCATCCAATTAGATTTATTTCAGGAACAGTACATAAAGGTACTCTTCCCCTTTTAAATACCTTTATGTCACTAAAAAAAGGTAATGTAATTGTATCATCAGTTAAAATGGCAGAAGAAAATAATAATAAAATGATTATTAGAGTATATGAGACTGAAGGATATAATGAAGAAGTAGTTATTGGATTTGATAAACTACCTGAAAAATCATACTTTGTAGATATAAATGAGGATGAAACTAAAGGTAATGAAAAAGTACTACAAAATAATAATAATATAGATTTTGTAGTAGCAGCTTATAGTATTGCTACTATTTGTGTTGAATTTTAATATAAGTTTTTTACCATTTAGGCATATTACCTTTAAAAGTAGCTAGTCCTGTTTGTGAAAAATTAATACTTGCATAACCACCATAATCATTATCACGACATAAAATAGATGCATCTTTAGCTTGCTTTGAAGTAGTACCTAGACCTGCTCCCGTACCCTCATACCACATATAATATGTCCCATTATGTTTAAACACAGTTCCAAACCACATAGCCCCTTCATCCCACTCACCTATTTCACCTCTATTTAATATTGGATTATTTGGATATCTCAACCAATTAAATAAGTCATTTGATTTAGCTAGTCCAAATGCAATTGGATAATCTGCAAACTTATTGCATCCTCCATAAGTCATATAATAAGTATCATCTTCTAACCAT
>JAUUZV010000231.1 GCA_030592085.1 Clostridia bacterium
CAAACATAAAGCTCTTATGCGTAGAATAGATAGAAGAAGAGGAGATTAATAAATGACTTATCATATTAAAGAAGTTAGTAGCCGTAAACAAATAAATCAATTTATGAAGTTACCATATAAATTGTATAAAGATGACCCTAATTGGGTAGCTCCATTAAATTTTATGCATAGAAAAATGTTACAAGGAAAAAACAACCCATTATTTGATAATGGACCATATGTATTAATGCTTTTATTTGATAATAAAGAATGTATAGGTAGAATTATCACAGGCATTGATGAAAAAATAAATAAAGATAAAGGATACAAACGAGGGTACTTTTCCCTATTTGATTGTATTGATGACGAAAAAGCTGCCCACATGTTATTTGATGCTTGTAAAAGTTGGCAAAAAGAACGTGGCATGGAAACATTATCTGGACCATACTCACCAACTAATGGTGATGACTACAAAGGTTTACTAGTAAAAGGATTTGACCAGATGCCATCTCTTCTTTGTTCATATAATCGTGAGTTCTATGTTAAGTTCTTTGAAAACTATGGTTTTACAAAGTTGAGCGAAGCATTTGCTTTTATATTTGTTCAAGAAAATTTTCCTTTAGATAGAATTGAAAAAGTTGTAAATTATGCAAAAAAGAAATATGACTTTAGAGTAGATACAGTAAATAAAAGAAAAATTGATAAAGATTTAAAAGATATTCATGCCGTTTTAGAAAAAGCATTACCAGAAGCATGGGAACATCTAATCGTTCCAACACCTGAAGAAATCAAAAAAGAAGCTAATGCCTTATTACCTTTTATTGATGAGGATTTTGTGTTTATTGCCAGAAGTAATAAAGATGATACACCAATTGGATTTGTTGTAGGCTGTCCAAACTTTAATGAAGTTATGCAAAAAATGAAAGGAAATATTGTTCCTTTTGGAATATTTAAGTATTTATATTACAAGAATAAAATAAAATCACTTCGCTTATTTATCCAATTTGTTATTCCTGAATATCAAGGACGAGCTGTTAATATTGCAATATTTCATAATTACCTTACAAATGCTAAGAAAAAAAATTATGAATGGGCAGAAGGTGGAACCATTGGAAACGACAATTGGCAAGCTTTAAAAGCCATGGAAGCTGCAGGTGGGAAAAAGTATAAAACTTATAGAATATATACTATTAGTCTATAAATATTAACGTTTTTCTTTTAGTAAAAAATAAAAGAAACTTGTAAACACTAATGAGATAAAACGAAACATAAAACCTCCTAAAATAAATATAATATAATTATATAAAAAGAAAAGAACCTGAAATAGTACATTTCAGGTTCTTTATAAAATTTGTAAGGAATATATGTTAATTATCCGATATGCTTTTCTAATAATTTTTGTAAATCATTTTTAGGTCTAAATCCAACAATATTTTCTACTACTTTACCCTTTTTCAAGATTAACAGATTAGGAATACTCATAATGTTATATTGCATTGCTAAATTTCTCTCTTGATCAACATTAACTTTGCCAACAACAATTTTCCCTTTTAATTCTTCTGCCAATTTTTCAACCACTGGAGTGATCATACGACAAGGTGCACACCAAGGAGCCCAAAAATCTATTAAAACTGGTAAATCTGAATCTAATACTTCACTTTGAAAATTACTACTATTTAACTCTTTTGTCATGTTTATTACACTTCCTTTATTTATTATATTGTTATTATAACTATCAAATAAAGATAGTACTGTGAGTCAAGTCACAAATAGTAATTTTTTTTATAATGGATATAAAATAGTAATTTTTCCCCTTGATAATACTACAAGACCTTGCTTTTCAAATTGTTTTAATTTTCTAGATACCACTTCTCTGGCACTACCAATCTCTAATGCTATTTTTTCATGTGTTGTGTAAATGATATTAGTATTTGCACTGTGGTCTCGTAAATACTGATATATTCGCTCTTCCACATCGTCAAAAGCAACAGAACCTACTTTTTGCATAGTACTAAGTAGTAAACTAGATGTATTGACATTAACAAAAGTTCTTAAGACTTTTGATTGATCATTTAAATATATAAATTCATTTTTAGGAATAAGTAATACATCTGAGATAACCTCAAATTGGACAAGCACATCATAATTTGCTTCACCTAACGTACAAATTGCAGCTAGTACACACATTTGTCCACTATTAACTTTATAAAGTGTAATTTCTTTTCCCTCAGGAGATATTTTAAAAACTCTTATTCGTCCGTTGATTATTAATGGAATTGCTAAGCATTGATTCCCATCTTTAACCATTTCTTGATTCTTTTGAAAAGTAACAACTTTCGACGCCGCTAATAACTCATCTTGATTAGTCTTTTTCATTTCTTTTATAAATGGAAAAACTTTATATATCTCTCTTTTATTCATAATATAATTATAACATGATATGAGTTTAAGTATTATAGGATTCAAAAAAAAATAGCATATGCTATTTTATATAATAATCTTATTAATTTACTAACCTCTACCTTTACCTTGTCCCTGTCCTTTACCTTGACCCTGCCCTCTTCTATTACAACTTCCTTGACCATATTTACCATCGCTTTTTCCAGTACAATGAACATTACTTGACCCACATTCTGGACATTTATAAGATCCTTGCTTCATTTCACCATAATTTTCAAAACAATCATCAAACGTATACCCACAGTCATGGCATTTTGCAACGCAAACATTTCTAGTGAATTTTCCCCCACCAATTTTTATAGCTTTCCCATTAATAATACTGTCAGCAATTTTTACTCTACCAGAATTTAAAATACGTTGAAAAGTTGCTCTAGAAACTTCCATTTTTTCTGCACAATCAACTTGATCTAGTCCTTCTAAATCTTTTAGCCTTATAGCCTCAATTTCTTCTAACTTTAAGACATTTTCTAGGTATTGCTTAAAGTCATTTGGAATAA
>JAUUZV010000163.1 GCA_030592085.1 Clostridia bacterium
ATAAAAAGAGACCGCCTAATAAAAAGCCTATAGCTGCTACAAGCCAAGGTTTGTTACTTGTTTCTTCAGCTAATTCAATAGCTGGTGCTAATAGCGACCAAAAAGAAGCTGCTATCATAACACCTGAAGCAAGCCCTAACATAAAATTTAATACAGTTTTATTAATTGTTTTAAAAAAGAAAACAAGAGAAGCTCCTGCAGCTGTTACAAACCATGTAAATAATGTTCCAATTAAAGCTTGTGTAATATGTGATAATCCTAAAAACCAATCATACATAATTATATCCTTTCAATTTTAATAATCCAATTATCATTTATTTCTTCAATGATTTCAATGGTTTTAGGAACTTTTGCATAAAACATTTTTTTATTATTTTCCTTGCGCCATCGTACATCTATTCTACCATGAGGTGTGGGTATACTTCCTTCACACCATTTTATATCAACATCTGGAATTTTTAGAGAAATTTTATTAAAACCTTCTTCTATAGGTAAAAATCCTAATAAGTATTTAATAAATACATATCCAGGTGAAGATGACCAAGAATGACAATAACTCCTTGTTCTAGAATTCTCATAAAATCCTGGGAAAACTTCCCAACAAGTTGAAGAATCATAACGTAACATCATCCCCCACCTATTTCGAATCTCGTCTAATATTCTTTGAGTGTTTCCCTGTTTATTATAAATATTGAATAGATAAAACAACATAAATGGAGATCCTACATCTATCCAATGATTAGGTTTATTTAAAATTTTTCTTAAAACTATCTCTTTTTTTCTTTCATCTTTTATTAGATTATATTGATAAAGCATTACATGTGTTTGCATTCCAACAGTTTTAGATAATCCGTATTTATGAGTATAACCATCAACAAACTCTTGTTTTTCTTCTAACCATAATTTTTTATCAAGATATGTTAATAATCGTAGTTTTTCTTCATTGAATAAATTGACTTCCTCTTTATGTAATCTAAGAGCCATCTTTTCAAAAATCTCAAAACAATAAGCTAGTAATCCTTGTTGTGCTGTCATAACCCCTTGATTATGAATATCCATAGGTGCCCAATCAATCATATTCCAAGCAGAAATATTAAAAGCTCCATCTTCTTCAATGAAATTTGTATAATATTTAAGTGTCTCTTTTACAGGTTCATATAGTTCTTCAATTACACTGTCATCTCCTGTATTAAATATATATTCATCTATTGTTATTATCCAATTCATTGTCCAAAGTGGTATTGCTGTTTCCCAATCTGTAGGCATTAATGCTGCTAATAATTTAGTATACCCTCTAGACAATGGCACTTGCATAATACAGTTTTTAACTAAGTTTTTTTCGCCAAAATAATATGAACTTACCATTGAAGAAACCTGTGCATCACCTGACCAAAAAGCTTGTTCATAGGTAGGACTATCAGCAAAAGTGTCTTCTGAACACAGTTGATTTGTTCGCCTAGAAATATCATAGATTTTATTTAATAAGTAATCTTCACATCTAAAGTGACCATTTCGCCCAACAGGATGACTTTTTTGATGAACGCTAAGCGAATATATTTCAATGGGACTAGTTACATTTCTAAATGTAAGCATAAGATATCTAAATCCTAAACGGGTTGATGCTACATATTGCTGATAACCTTCTTTTAATATATATCTAATTCCATTATTTAAACCAAAAGTAAAATCAATTTCATCTTCAAATAAATTTTCAAATCCATATATATCTAACAGTGTATTTGCAGCACTTTTTATGGTAAATCCAATATTTCCTACAAACATATCATAAAAATCAATTACAACTTCAATGTCTTCACCATTATTTCCAGGTTGTAATATAGTTGGTAAGGTATTTCCATGTAAAAGTCCATTATCATCAGATAATACTACTCGTTCATTGATTACTTTCTTATTTTCAACTAACGATAATATATATTCATCAAAAAAAACATATTCATCATTTATAGGATTAATTAATTCGCGAAAAGATTCTAAATCTGGTGCTATTTCATATATTTTTTTATGTGTATCACTAATATTTGATAATTGTTCATAATTTTCTAATCCGCCATATATTTTATTATAACCATCTGTTTTATTTTCAATAACTGCAGTAGGTCCAATGGTGAAAAAATCAGAATAAGTGAGTTCTTCATCAAAATAAAACTCCATATGAGAATATAAATCATCATGTTTTGCAGCAATATTCATTAATAATAGTTGTTTTCCTTTTTTTACTTTTATGGCAGTTTTTCGATTAACACTATCAACTTTGTAATATGTTTTATCAATTTTTATATCACCAAAAACGCCATTCCATTTATTATTTGGAAAGTTAATAAAACCTGTCTGTTCACTAGGACTTGTAATATAAAACCCTAAAAACCCAGAAAATATAGACGCATTAGCATCTTTTCTATTTGGAAACATTGTAGGTCGTAAATTAACTGAAACATTTTTTATAATAGGAATTACTTCTTTAATTGAATATATATTCTGTGGACGTACTAATTGGTGATCCATGAATTTCACTTCTCTGCTATGCAATTCCCCCCAATTATCTTTTATATTTGTGCTATTTTTCCAAATACTATCATCAAAACTTTTTTTCATCCACATTGAATCAAATTTATTTGCGTCAAAATATTCCATAAAACCTAAATTAACATTTCTCTTAACTGTTTTAGATTTGACACCTGTATTAATAGAGCTTTTAACACTTTCATCTGATTGGCAAATAAGTATTTCATTTTGATTAATAGAAAATATGACTCCCCCTTGATTAACAATACTTTGATAAGTAGACATACCATAATCCCATACACTAATTGCAATAATATTATAATCTTCATCTAAATATGGAGTAATATCATATTCATCATAAAACCATCTCTCTTTAGTTGAACGAATTGGACCTTGCCCAACTTCATGACCATTTATATATAAAACATATCTGGTGTCAGCACTAATAGAAATCATAGTTTTTTCATTAGTTTTGCAAGTAAATTGCTTTCTAAAACAAGCAATTATGTTTTCACTTGGCGAACCACCATCCACCCAAATCCAATTTTTCATTAGTCTCTCCTTAAGTTGTTAAATAAGTTCACATGTATAAGTACATTCATATAAAGTACTTTCGCCATGTCGTCTTGCAATGACTCCATATCTTGTTTCTTGAAAAGTTTTAGTATAACTATTAACAATATAAATATCAGTATCATCATGGCCCTTCATATCTAAATGTATTATTTTATCTGGTAAAACAAACGATATTCGTTGATCTTTTTTCCCATCAATCATTTTAATATCAAATAGATGTTGATACCCTTCATCATCTCCTAAACTATCAATTTCTTTAAATGGACTATTTATTTTCACTTCACCTTTACAATAAAAACACCAATCAATTGTATAATCTTCAACACCTTTAATTAAAAACTTTTCACTAACAACATTTTCATTTATTGTAAACTCTCGCGAATAATCACAACACTCATATACATTTTTTGATTTTGCTTTAATCGTTGTATCATCAAAATATTCAACAATTCCTTCAGGCCAGATACCTTCTCCAACCGGTTCATACTTTTGGTCCATCTGATTGATTACAACAGTATTGTGGCTAATGCTTTTTTTCTGCCATTCATTAAATATTTTACTGCCATACCCATTACTAGATAAATCTGTAGAAATTAAATCATCGTAAAAACAAAGTTCCATGGTCATAACATCAGGATGAGCATGACATATGGTTTTTATTCCAGTTTTTAAATAAACTTCAGTTATATCATTTTTAAGCATTACACTAAATGAATCGCTAAAGTTCTGTGATCCAAATTCAGGTAGTCCGTCTGATTGATATTCTTGATTAAATAATAATCGTTCAATAGTGGATAAATCGTCTCCTTTATAAAAAGTACCAACAGTTTGCTTAAAATATGGATTATCAAATAACATCGCAGCATATTCATATTGAGCACGATATTTTTCAATATATGTTCCAGGCCAACCATCACATGGATTAGGTGTAAAACCATTTCTAAATGAGTTCTTAAGTGGGAATAAATATAATTGTTCAACATAATTTTCTAATTCTTGTTGTGTACTAATTTCTCTATCATATTTTTTTGCAAAATATAATAAATATGTGATTGGTTGAACACAATAAAAATGATAATGAGGTGATGACTCAAACCACATACCGTCTTTTGTTACTCCTCTTCTTAATTGGTCCATAATCCCAAAACGGGAATGAAATGCATTATCAATTGTATCCTGTCTATTAAAGAAAATTCCAATCATTCCCTCAGCACACTTCATCCATACTGGAATATTATATATTTTATTTGAATATTGTTCATACATGGCAGCTTGTCTTACAAACAATTTTTCATACCATTTATCTAATTCAGCTTTAGTATATTGGTTACGTGTCATATCTAATGCAAATAGGATTTGTATCATATGAGCTGCATCTGTTAAGTTAATACCTGTTAATTTACCTTCAAACCTTTTTGCAGGAGACCATGCCTTAAATTCGTCATAATTATCAGCAAAAAAGTTAACTACCTTTTTAATATAATCTATATATTGTGATCCACCATTAACATTAAATATTATTGCAGCTTGATATACTTTTGAACAACTTTGTCCACGATAAGTAGCTGTCCAAGAATCGTCTTGTCCTTGATTACCACTATTAACTTTACCACAAACAGTACATACATGACTATTACGAGAATTAATATCAAATTTTAATCGTCCTGAACATTCACTACAATGATAGTTATGTCCCCAACCTGCAACATCATTAGCATTATCATTGTAAGTACTAATAAAAGCATCTACATTTTCTTTCATTGTTTGGTACATAGTACTTGCCCATGTCTCTTTGCTTATTTTTTCTGCAACATTTTTCCAATTAATAGTATCCATAAATTTGCCTTTCACTTCTCTTTACTTCATTGCATAAGCAACAACCCATATAATTAATATTAAAAATATGCTTGATGTTATAAATGCAAATAATAGTTGTTTTTTTGAAAACAAACGAGTTTCTTCTTTTTTTTGTTCTTTCATTAGACGCTCTTTTTTGATAACTTCCATTAATTCTAAAGCTTTATCATAATCATCCTTTTCAACAAATAAATTAGCTTTATCAGAAGCTTGCTTATATTTTCTTTTACCTACTTGTGGTACTAACTGTATACTTGAAGAAATATTATTTTTTTTCAAAATCGCTTCAATTAAGTATGCTTCTAATTGATCTTCAGTCGTTATTAAAAAAACTTTTTCCATTAAAAAGTACCTTCTTTAAGTTCTTTTATAAAGTAATGCATACTACTTTCAACACAAACTAATTTCCACCCATCTCTACCATATTCATTTAATTTCTCAGCATATTTCTCAGGTTTAAATTTCACAATATTAACAACTTTATATTCATATTTCATATCTGTTTCCTCCTTGTCGAAAATATGTGTTAATTATACCACACAACATTTTACAAATAACCAGTTAATTTCAATAATAATCTTTCTAAT
>JAUUZV010000096.1 GCA_030592085.1 Clostridia bacterium
CCTGAACCATGAGTTCTAGGAATAACACCAACTTCTGAATATAAGTCTCTTAAATCACCCAAAGAACGACCGTCAACTCTCTTGCCTTCTTCAAATATATAATCTCTTATTACTTTCTTTTCAAGTTTATAAATACATTCTCCAATAACATCTGGAGTTTCTTCATATTTTTCGCTAACTTGTGCATTGATTTTATCTGTTAAAGCATTAATATTAACGTCTCTTTGAGTCTTTTCTTCTTCTAAAACTGCAATTTTCATATCAGCAATAGCAAAATCTTCAATTTCTTGATAAATTTCTTTTGGAATATCACTTGATTCATATGTGAATTTTTCTTTACCTATTTCACTTTGAATACTTGATATAAACTCACACATATGTTTAATTTCAGTTTGTCCTACCATTAATGCATCAAACATTTCATCATCAGGAACCTCATTAGCTCCAGCTTCTATCATACAGATTTTATCCACATTACCTGCTAGAGTAACATACATTTCAGAAACAGCACGTTCTGCAGCATCTGGATTCAATACAACTTTTCCATCTACGATACCAATAACAACACCTGCAATAGGTCCATTAAATGGTATGTCAGAAATAGTAACAGCAATTGATGCTCCAATCATAGCTATGATTTCAGGTTGAAAATCTTGTTCAACTGACATAACAGTACATACTACAGCTACATCATTTCTAATATCTTTAGGGAATAATGGTCTCATTGGTCTATCAATGCTTCTAGAAACCAATACAGCTGCATCAGATGAGCGACCTTCTCTTTTTTTGTATCCTCCAGGAATTCTACCAACTGAATACATTCTCTCTTCATAATCCACCATTAATGGAAAATAGTCGATACCTGGTCTTGGACGATTACTTGCAGTAGCTGTACATAATAGAACAGTTTCTCCATAGCTAATCAAACAAGCTCCATTGGCTAGCAAGGCATGTTTTCCTGTTTCAACAATTAACTCTTTACCAGCGAACATAGTTTTATAGATTTTGTGATCTTTGTGCATAATTTCCTCCTTTTACACATTTAATGGTTATGGGGAAAATATTACTTTTCATAGAAAACAAAAACACAAACCTCTTTTAGGTTCAAGTTTTTGTTTTCATTTCTTTAAGCTAATATTTTCTTCCCATAGCCAGCTTTCAATATTTTATTGATAAAAAGAGTACGGTGGAAAACCACCGTATCTCATCTTATTTTCTTAATCCTAATTCTTTAATTAGCGTACGATATCTTATGACATCTTTTCTGCTCAAGTACTTTAACAAGCCTCTTCTTTGTCCAACCATTTTTAATAGTCCTTGTCTTGAATGATGATCTTTTTTGTGAATTTTTAAATGTTCATTCAAATGATTTATTCTCTCAGTTAGAATCGCAACCTGTACTTCTGGTGATCCTGTGTCACTATCATGTAATTTATATTTTGCAATTACTTCTTGTTTGTTTACTGTGTCCATTATTCATTCTCCTTAAATTTTAATCGCCACTGGCCAAGTAATAAAGTTGGAGTATCCATAAAACTTAGCACATGGTTACCGGTTATAAATACTAACATACCCGGGTATCCTTGTCAATTGAATTGATTATATCACTAAACTCATTTATTTGCCATAAATCAAGAAAACAGCATATTCACTTAACCTGGTTGGAAGAAGTGTAAAAAGAAGTTTAAAAACTTTATATTTAAACCCTACAGTTACTGCTATAGAAGGATGTTTTTTATTCACTTGTTTATTAATTTCTTTTGCGATAACAATTGGATTGCTACCATTAATTTCATCTTTTTCCATAACACCAATAGATCGCTTTGCTCTAATAAAATATGGAGATTTTTCAGTTGTGTTAGTTGTATACACCCTGTTGGCAGTAAAATTAGTTTTTATATCCCCTGGTTCAATTACTGTTACAGAAACATGATGTGGTCGTAGTTCATTTCTCAATGTTTTTGAATAAGATAGAAGGGCAGCTTTTGACGATGAATATAATCCTTGAAATGGTAATGATACATAACCAGCTACTGAACCTATATTAATAATCTGACCATACCCTTGTTTTCTAAAATGTGGTAATACTTGGTTACTAACTTCCATTACACCAAATAGATTTACAACAAACATATCAATTGTTTCTTTTACAGTTGTATCTTCTAAAGCTCCAGCGATGCCGTATCCTGCATTATTAATTAGTACATCTATATTTTCACAATGAGCGTATATTAACTTTAGAGCTTGCTTGATGCTTAAGTCACTTGATACATCCATTGTAACCAAAGACATTGCACCTTCACAAAAAAGCTGTTCGCTTTCTAAAACTACTTTTCTAGTTGTTCCTATAACTCTATGTCCTAAACTTGCTAAATATTGGCCAGTTTTCTTTCCAATGCCTGATGAACCACCTGTAATTAATATTGTTTTACTCTTCATTTGCTTTCCTACCTTAAATATATTGTATTCATTATATACTATATACTTTATATATATACTTGAAACATTAGAATTTGATTAAGAAACTATTAGTAGGTCATAAACTCCATTGTTCCAGTCTATTGCTTGTGATAAAATTTTTTTATCGTAAAAGGGAAAGTGAGTGTTTTAAGATGGACATCTTTACAAAATGTAAAAACTTTACAAGAGCAAGAGAAGCGATTGCTGCAGGAATCTATCCATATTTTCATGCGTTAGAAAGTAAACAAGATACTGAAGTAATAATGGAAGGTAAATCAATCATTATGTTAGGTTCTAATAATTACTTAGGACTTACTTCAAATCAACGTTGCATAAATGCAGGAAAAAACGCTTTAGAACAGTATGGAACAGGTTGTTCTGGGTCTAGGTTTTTAAATGGAACATTAGTACTTCATCTAGAATTAGAAAAGCAGTTAGCAGATTTTGTTAATAAAGAGGCTGCTCTTACTTTTAGTACTGGTTTTCAAACTAACCTTGGTGTTATATCTTCTATTGCTAGTAAAGGAGACTATATATTATCAGATCGTGAAAACCATGCTAGTATTGTAGATGGATGTAGATTATCATTTGCTAAGACACTTAAATATAAACATAACAATATGGAAGATTTAGAATGTTTATTAAGAAAAATTCCTAAAGAAAATGGTGTACTAATTATAACCGACGGTGTTTTTAGTATGGGTGGCGATATATGTAATCTTCCCGAATTAGTTAGATTAAAGAAAAAATATGGAGCCAGACTCTTTGTTGATGATGCTCATGCACTTGGTATGATCGGAAAAAATGGTAGAGGTACAGCTTCACATTTCGGATTAGAAGATGATGTTGATATTATAATGAGTACTTTTTCTAAATCTCTTGCTAGTTTAGGTGGATTTATTGCAGCAAGTGATCAAGTAATCCATTATATTAAACATGCTTCTAGGCCATTTATTTTTAGTGCTTCAGTTCCTCCTTCTAATGCAGCTGTTGCTTTAGAAGCAATTCATATAATGAAAGAACAACCAGAGCGGGTTATAGACTTACAAAAAAATGCTGATTATATGAGAAAAGGGTTTATTAAAAGAAATATTCCAATTGGTAATTCAACTACAGCTATTATCCCTGTTATGACTTATACAACAGAGCGTACATTTCTTATAACAAAGTTGTTATTAGAAGCAGGTGTTTATGTTAATCCTGTTATTGCTCCTGCTGTTAGTGAAGGCGAATGTCTCTTACGGACAAGTTATACAGCTACACATACAAAAGAACAGCTAGATAAAGCCTTAGATATTTTTGAACAAGTTTTTAAAGAAGTTAATAAAATAAAAAATTAAGAAAGAGAAGATATCTTTTTATATAAATCTTTAAATATATCATTTCGTTTTAGTTGATAAGCTATTTCAATAAGATGTCGGCGTTTATCAACTGAATACATAAAATCATCACTTAATATAGGACTGTGTACAAAGTTAGTAAGTACCCAGTCCTTATTTATTAGATATGCAATTACAGCTATATCCCAAATAACTCGTGTTGTTGCTAAATCATTGTTAATAGCATCTAAAACTATATTTATTAATTCTTTTGCAATTGCTGAATTCCCCATACACGCTTTTAGTTCTGGTACTCCCACAGATAAATGTGAAGCTACTTTTTGACATGGTATCTGTACTAGAGATACTCCACAATCAAATAATACTTTTGAGGCTTTAATATCTTGTTTTAAATTGAATTCTCTAGCATATGGAAATGAAATCTCATTTCCCCCTAACCAAATAACTTTTATTTTTTCAATTATTTCAGGTGCTAATAAAATAGCACTTGATATGTTAGTTGGAGCTCCAATTGCTGCTACATACAAAGGATTGTCTTTAGAATGTTCATTTGCTTTTTTTATTAAGTCTCTTATCGCATCATTATAACAAGGTTTATCTCCTAGAAATCTTTTAGAGCCTTTAAACACAAACCCATCACTATTAATATTAAGTAATTTTGTTAAACGACAAATTTCATCATAACTTCGTAACATACCATCTTCTGGTCCACTAGATCGCTCGTTGTGAAATGGTGCTGCATAAACTGCAATTAAGTTTATTTCATCTGATAATATGGCATAAATTAGTGCAAATTGGTCATCAACTTCATTATATGTGTCTGTATCTAATACAACATCAATTTTCATTATTCTCTCCATATATTTTTACAAAAAGTATACCACACGATGTGTGGTATACTTAGAAACTTTATTATGCAGTTAATTTTTTCTTTAAGTGTGCTCGTTTTTTCCACATCATCCACAATGGTGTGGCAATGAAAATAGATGAATACGATCCACTGGCTAGTCCAATAATAAGAGGTAATGCAAACTCTTTGATTGATCCAACATTGTAAATTACAGCAAATATATATAATGTTACAACTGTAAGTAATGTTGATATTAGAGTATTAATAGTTCTAGGTAATGATTGAATTATTGAAGTATTAACTAGAGTTTCAATATCTGATTTTTGCATTAAACCTGTGTTCTCTCGAACCCTGTCATAAATAACAATTGTATCATTCATGGAATAACCAATAATGGTTAATATAGCCGCAATGAATACTTCATTAACAGGTATGTTAAATACTGTATATACAGCTAACATAATAAGAGCATCATGTAACAGTGCTGCTATTCCACAAAGTGCTGCTGCTAAACCTGACATAACTCTAAAACGAATCCATACATAAAATACAATTAATATAATTGCTAACGCTGCTGCTGATAATGACTTGTTTCTCATTTCTATACCAATAAATGGTTCTACAGATTGAATTTGAATATCTGCATCAGCTTTTGCTAATCCATCAGCTACTAAACTATCAATTGCATTATTAATTTCTTCTGAAGTCAATGTATTGTCTTTAGAAACTTTTATTGATAGCAAAGCAATGTTATTACTATTGTCTTCTGGGTTAAAGGTTTCTTCTTTTTGTAATGTCAAATCTTTATTTAATAATCCTTCAAGAAGTTGTTCAACCTCACCCTGGTCATAGTCATTATTGTTCATTTCAATTTTAATAATTGTTCCACCTTCAAATTGAATATCCCAATTAAATCCACCATTTATTAAGAAGAATAAACCACCAATTAGTATTAATACTAATGAAGCGATGAAGAAATATTTTCTTTTACCAATAACGTCCATCATGATGATACCTCCTTCACTGAATAAAACCATTTTTTCTTAAATATTTTTAAAGAAGATAATCCTTTTAATAAGAATTTCGAAATCATAATTGCCGTAATGAAACTCATTATAACACCAATCATTAATGCTAAAGCAAATCCTTTAATTGGCCCACTACCCATGGTGTATAATATTCCTGCTGTAATTAATGTGGTTACATTAGCATCAATAATTGCTGAAAATGCTCGTTTAAAACCTACATCAATTGCATCATCAATTGCTAATCCACCACGCAATTCTTCTTTTATTCTCTCGAAAATAATAACATTCGCATCTACACCCATCCCTATTGTTAGTATGATACCTGCAATTCCAGGCAGTGTGATTGATGCATCAAATGCTGATATCCAAAAAATTTCTGCAGCAACTAAACCACATAAAGCAAGAGATGCCACTAATCCTTGTAAACGATATCTAAATAACATGAATAAAATAACTAGTATAAACGCTAATAATGCTGCTCGTAATGTAACATTTAAAGCACTCTCACCAAGTCTAGGGCTAATTGAGTTAATTTCTTTAGGAATTAGTCCAAAAGGTAATGCACCATATTGAATGTAATCTGCTAATATAACAGCTTCTTCTGGTGTAAAACTACCTGAGATTATTGCATGTCCATCTGGAATTACATCATTTACTTGAGGAGAAGAAATTATTTCTTCATCTAAGAAAATATATAATATCTGTCCAATCATATCTCCAGTAACTTGTGCAAATTTTGTAGCACCCTCTGATGTGAAATCGATTGATACAACTGGAGCATTATCTTGATATACAGCTACAGCACTTTTAATATCAGCACCGTCGATTTTAACAACTGAGTCAGTTGCATATTCTCCTGTTACCTCATCAACAATATATTCACCATTTTCATCTAATACTGGTATAACATGTCTAAATGTCAAATATGCCATTTTTCCTAAATCATCTAATACTTTTTGTGGGTTTTTTTCATCTCCACTAGTATATGGAATTTCCATTAATATTCTTTTATTTTCTCGATCAACGATAATTGTTGCATCAAAGGTTCCTTTAGCTTCTAAACGCTGAGTTAAAATATTCTTGGCTGTTTCTAATTGTCCATCACTAACAACTGATAAGTCATCTACATCCGGATAAATTGTAGCAGAAACGCCTCCTTTGATATCAATACCTAATTTTGTTTCAGTAACTTTATTAACACCCATACCTACTGAACCAACGATAATCGTTACAATAAAGAAAGCTATCAGTGCAAGGGCAATGACAAATTTAATCCATAGCTTTGTCTTCATTTAACTAGTTCCCTCCATATTTTATTTCATAAGACATTTATGTCTTTTTTGCATAACAGTAGTATTATATAGTTACTTCAATTATTAGTCAATTTAATCGTAAAATAAAAGAGCATTATGCTCAATTTTTTTATATTTTTTTACTTAAGTAGTGTTTTTCTATATTGAACACCTTCAACGTTTGTAATAAAATCCACATCTTCTTTTAACATAGTCATAATGGTCAAGTCATTTTGTCTCGCTTTTTCCATAATATAGATAAAAGCTACAATACTTTCTTCCATGGTAAGAGCTTCTTTGTAATTAGTTCTATAAGTGATTTTCCCTGTTTCTAAATTTATATTAATTTTATTTGGAGAGGCCTCATCATTTGATATATTCCCTCTTAAATAAACACCTTGGTCTGGATATAAAATATGATCGGAAAACCAAGTAGCATCCATATATGTAGTAGTTCCTTGAAAATAATCATTAAGTACTATTGATTTGGAAATATATACATTCTCTTCAATTTTTTCAATACCAACATAAGGATAGTCTTCTGTTAAATTCATTTTATCTTTAATTGTAGAATTAACAAAATCATTAATTTCTTGGCATTCATTATAATCATCTGAGGTTACAACTAAACCATGGCTTTCCATGAAAATAATTTTAGGAATATTACCATCTTTATCTCTCACTTGATCTAAACTCTTTTTAAATCCTAATGTAAGTTCAAATCCAGGTGCAATGTATGGTAACCACATATAGCCATATTTACATTTACCAAACAATACTTCTGCAATTCTTTTTCCTTCACCTGTACAAGATAAAATATTTCCATAAACTGAATGTGTATGTATTACATAATCTAATAATAATGAATGAAATCCTGCTTCTACAGAAGCTCTCATTCCCTCTTGTAATCCTTCTAATTGGATAGTATTCTTTTTCACAAATGCAGTCGAATCTTTGTAATAATCAATATCTTTATTTAAATCAACTTTATCATAGTAATCTCTTATTTTCATATAATCAATAACTACAAAACCTTCTTTAGTAGTCATATCTTTTAATTTATAACCAGAAGCTTTAACAGCCATCAAATTATCATTTAACTTAACAGAAGTGTTTCCTCCACCACCTTGCGCTAAATCAGCAGATTTCCCTACTGATTGTGACATATCTGCCATTTGTTGTAATTTTGCATCGTACATTTTTAAATTCTCTCTTTCTTATCCCCAGCCTTGCCCGTATCCTCTTTTTAATTTTTCCTGCTCATAGCCACTTTCTAGGTATGCCTTCATTGGATCTGGATTTAATCCCATTTCTTCTCTTACTTGTGCTAGTAATGGACGTACATCATGTAAGAATGCATCATTAACGATACTTTCTGCTTGTAAAACATCATTATTAGTTCGAGCAATTTCTAAAGCTTTTCTATCAACTAATAGTGATTTAGCATGGGCATTTTGCACATTTATAACTGATTTAATCATGGCGGGTACTTTAGGTTCTATTGAATGACATTGATCAATCATGTAAGCAATATTTTCAGCACAAACTTTTGTATCATTATCAAATTTAGCAGCAATAATTTCATTGAATATTAAAAACAATTCATATGGTTTAATTGTTCCAACGATTAAATCATCATCAGCATATTTTTTATTATTAAAGTGGAAACCACCAATTTTGTTTTCATCTAATAAAGTTGCAACAATATGTTCAATATTTACTTCTTGAGCATGATGTCCTAAATCAACTAATACTTCTGCTTTTTTACCTACTTTATTTGCTAATAATAGCGCTGTTCCCCAATCGTTTATATCTGTATGATAAAAAGCAGGTTCAAAAGCTTTATACTCTATTAACATTCTCATGTCATCATCCATTGCAGAATCAAGCGCTAATAAACTTTCAAGCATCCAGTTTTTACGTTTTCTAATATTTCCTTGTCCTGGATAATTAGTCCCATCAGCAAACCATAAACTTAATGTTTTTGATTTAAATTTTCTTGCAATATCAACACACTCAA
>JAUUZV010000222.1 GCA_030592085.1 Clostridia bacterium
GATATGCACCAATTCCACGAAGAAAATTATCCATTGGGAATGCAATTGTTGAGAATCCTGTAAGTGGGTGTACAATAGTAATAAATAGAAAAACAAGAGAAGCTCTATTAGGTAGATTTTCAAAATTCACACCTATGCATGATAATTGGATGTATAAAGTAGTTTCAGCTTTTGGTAAAGTTATATATGATAAAAATTCATATATTTTATATAGACAACATGCTAATAATGTATCTGGGGTAGAGGTAAACTTTATAAAATCTTGGAAAAGTAAAATTTTTATTAGTAAAAGTAAACGAATCAATATAAGAGAAAAGCGAGTACACTTACTTGTACAAGTAAAAGAATTCTATGATATCTTTTATAATGAGTTAAGTAAATCAAGAAAAAAGTTTTTAACAGATTTTATTAACAAACCAAATACCATATTTAAGAGATTAATATATGTGTTAAAGGCAAAATGGTATAGGCAAAAAATATTTGATGATATTGTTTTTAAAATATTAGTAGTTTTTAGGAGATAAGTAAATGAAAGGTATTATATTAGCAGGTGGTTTAGGAACAAGGTTATATCCACTTACAAAGGTTGTTAGTAAACAACTACTACCTGTATATGATAAACCAATGGTATATTATCCATTATCCATATTAATGCTAGCAGGTATTAATGATATTTTAGTTATATCAACTCCAAGCGATTTACCTAATTTTAAAAAACTTTTAGGAGATGGTAGTGATTATGGTATTTCACTAACATATAAAGAACAACCATCACCAGGAGGTTTAGCACAGGCATTTATAATAGGAGAGGATTTTATTGGTAGTGATTCAGTTGCCATGATTCTAGGAGATAATATTTTTTACGGTGATCAATTTGATAAATTATTAAGAGATGTTGTTAATTCAAAATTTGGCGCAACTGTATTTGGCTATCATATAAAAAATCCAGAACGCTTTGGAGTAATAGAATTTGATAAGTTAGGTAAAGTAAAATCGATTGAAGAAAAACCATCTAAGCCAAAATCTAACTATGTAATAACAGGATTATATTTTTATGACAATAGAGTGGTTGAATATGCCAAATCGTTAAAACCTAGTTTACGAGGAGAACTTGAAATTACTGACTTAAATAATCTTTATCTTGAAAAAGGACAATTAGATGTAAAATTACTAGAGAAAGATTTTTCATGGATTGATACAGGAACAATAGATTCGCTATTAGATGCTGCTAATTTTGTTAAATTAATAGAACAAAAAAATGGAATAAAAATAGCAGCTCTAGAAGAAATAGCATATAAAAACAAATGGATAGATAAAGAAAAATTATTATCTATAATAGAAAAATGTGGACAATCATCATATGGACATTATTTAAGAGATGTATTAAAAGATAGTGGGGAATAAAGTGAATATTACAAAAACTAAATTAGAAGGAGTATTAGTATTTGAACCAATAGTTCTTTCCGATAACAGAGGTTGGTTTATGGAAAGTTATTCTAAAAAAGTATTAAGCGAATATGGATTTTTAATTGATTTTGAACAATATAATCATTCCTATTCAAAAAAAGCAGGAACTCTACGTGGATTACATTTTCAAAAGCTACCAAAAGCACAAACAAAACTTGTTAGATGCACTAAAGGTGAGATACTAGATATTACAGTAGATATTAGAATTGGATCTCCTACATATAAGCAATGGGTGGGTATAAAATTATCTGAAAAAAATAAAAAACAAGTATTTATTCCAAAAGGCTTTGCCCATGGTTTTATAACATTAGTAGATAATACGGAAGTACAATATAAAGTTGATGAAGCATATTATGGCAGGTATGATAGAAGTATAAGGTTTGATGATAGCGAATTTAACATTTCATGGGGAAGAGATAATCCTATTCTTTCTGAAAAGGATAAGAATGCACCATCATTAAGCGATTGTGGTGCTAACTTTACATATGAGCAAAGGTAGGGACTAAGTATGAAAATATTAGTAACAGGTGGGGCTGGTTTCATTGGTAGTAACTTTATTAACTATATGATGTCTAAGTACCCAAAATATGGAATTGTGTGCTTAGACTCCCTTACATATGCTAGTAATTTAACTTCTCTTGATAATGTTAAAAATATTAAGAACTTTACATTTGTAAAAGGAGATATTACTAATAGTAAATTAGTAAATAATCTATTTAAAAGCGAATCATTTGATATTGTAATAAACTTTGCAGCTGAATCACATGTGGATAGATCAATTAAAAATCCTAGTATATTCTTAAGTACAAATATACTAGGGACTCAAGTTTTAATGGATGCAAGCAAAGAATTCAATGTTAAACGATTTCACCAAATATCAACTGATGAAGTATATGGTGATTTACCATTAGATAGAAGTGATTTACAATTTAGTGAAGACACACCTCTATCTCCTTCATCACCATATTCAGCATCAAAAGCTGCAGCTGATTTATTAGTACTTGCATATCATAGAAGCTATAATTTACCAATAACTATTTCTAGATGTTCTAATAATTATGGCCCATATCAATTTAATGAAAAATTAATACCATTAATGATATTAAATGCATTAGATAATAAACCACTACCTGTATATGGAAATGGAGAGAATATAAGAGACTGGATACATGTTAATGATCATTGTAGAGCAATAGATGATATTATTCATAAAGGTGTAATTGGTGAAATATATAATGTTGGTGGAAACAATGAAAAAAGCAATTTAGAAGTTGTTAAAACCATATTAAAAGAATTAAACAAGCCAGTTGAGTTAATAACTTTTGTAACTGATAGAGTAGGTCATGACTTACGATATGCAATAGATGGAACAAAAATAAAGGGTCAACTAGGTTTTGAACCTAATATTGATTTTAATGAAGGTATTAAAACCACTATTAAGTGGTATTTAGATAATAAAAAGTGAAAATTTAGTGAAATGATTTTAAAAAAACAATGAAAATTTTCATAAAATAGTAAATATTTGCATAAAATAATGAATATTTATATAAAACATTGAAATTTGTATAAAAATGTAATATTATGGAGGTGAAAAAGGAGGGATTATATGTTAGAAGAAGAATTAGTACAACTAGTGAAAAAGATTACTTCTGAAAAATGTGAAAAACAACATATAGAACTTAAAAAAGCATCAGGAGGCACACCTTCAAAACTTTATGGTACCCTATCAAGTTTTTCCAATCAGAATGGTGGAGGTATAATTATTTTTGGGATTGACGAAGAGGCAGACTATGAAGTAGTGGGTTTATATGATGCTCAAGACCTTCAAAAGAAGGTAATGGAACAATCATTACAAATGGAACCTATAGTAAGACCATTGTTTACCGTTGCAAAAATAAAAGACAAGTTGCTAGTCAGTGCAGAAATCTCTGAATGTGACATTTATGATAAACCATGTTTTTATAAAGGTACGGGAAGATTGAGAGGATCTTACATTCGTGTTGGTGATTCTGATCAACGAATGA
>JAUUZV010000111.1 GCA_030592085.1 Clostridia bacterium
AACACATGAACGTTTAAATTGATGAGTAAAGAATCTTTTTAAGAAAATAGTTAGCCATTTTTTTAAATCATCTTCATGATATATTTCAACAAAAGCTTGTTTCCCTAAGAATAACAATTTTTTTGGGCTAAATCCTTTTCTTATCATATTGTATAAGTAAAAATCATGGACTTCATAAGGTCCTAAAATATCTTCTGTTTTTTGTGATATATCTCCATTTTCATCTGGAGGTAATAATTCAGGTGAAATTGGTGTATCCATAATACTAGATAAAATATTACTAGCATGTTTGTCAACTTCATAATTTTTTACATAATCAATTAAATATTTAACAAGTGTTTTTGGTATTGAACAATTCACATTATACATGGACATATGATCACCATTATATGTGCACCATCCAAGGGCTAATTCACTTAAATCACCAGTACCAACCACAATACCATTTTCCATATTAGCAATATCCATGGCAATCTGATATCGTTCTCTAGCTTGAACATTTTCATATGTTGTATTGTGAATTTTTAGGTCATGTCCAATATCTTCAAAATGTGATAAACATGCATTTTTAATATCAATTTCTCTAAAGGTAGCACCCACTTCGTTAATTAATGCCACAGCATTATCATAGGTTCTATTTGTAGTACCAAAACCTGGCATTGTAATTGCAATAATACCTTTTTTGTCTAACCCTAATTTTTCAAATGCTTTATTAGTTACTAATAAGGCTAAGGTAGAATCTAAACCACCTGAAATAGCTAGAACTACCTTTTTACAACCAATATGACTTATTCTCCTTGCCAAACCAGTTGCTTGTATTGCAAAAATTTCTTCACATCTTTGATGTAATTTTCTCTCATCAGATGGTACAAAAGGAGCTTTATTTATTTCTCTTGTTAATTGGGTAATTGTTAATTCTTCTAGATTATAATAAGCATATTGATATTTAAGTGTTATGTCATCTTCCATATATACTGTGTTTTTCATACGATCATGGGCTAATAACGATAAGTCAATCTCGCCAATAGTTATTATGGATTCAAACGAGAACCGTTTTCCTTCATTTAGTAATCTACCATTTTCAGCAATTACTGTATGACCTCCATACACTAAATCAGTAGACGATTCATTAGAGCCAGATGAGCAATATATATAACCACATATTCCCCTAGCTGATTGGCTTTTAATTAATTGTTTTCTATAATCAACCTTACCTACTAGTTCGTTACTAGCAGATAAATTAAATATCATATGTGCACCTTTTTTAACATGATATGAACTAGGTGGAATTCCTGCCCATAAATCTTCACATATTTCAATTGCAAACGAAGCTTTTTCATTACCTATGGCTTGAAATATTGTATTAGGTGAAAATGGAATATCATACCCAAGTAAAGATATGGTTTCACTTAGGTTTTTCCCTGATGAAAACCAACGTTTCTCATAAAACTCTGCATAATTTGGTAAATATGATTTTGGAACAACTCCAAGTATTTTTCCTGATTGCATAACAATAGCTACATTAAATAATTGATTGTTATGACGTAGTGGCATTCCAAATATAATAACCATGTTACTATATTTAGTACTTTTTGATATATTTTCTAATTGTAACTCAGCTTGATCTAATAAATGTTCTAAAAAGAATAAATCACCACAAGTATAACCTGTTAAACTAAGTTCTGGAAAAAGCAAATATGATAACTGTCCATCATATTGTTTTACAGCTTTAATAATTGTAGCACCATTGTACTGACAATCAGCAATTTTCATTTCTGGTGAGTACGCACCTACTTTGACATATCCATAATTCATCTTTATACCTCACGGGTATTGTACCATATTTTTATTATTTAAGCACTTCAGATAGTACTCTTAAGTAGTTACCACCTGCAATTTTATCAATTTGTTCTTGAGTATAATTGAGTATAGCTAATTGTTCTAAAACATCAATTATTTCCATTGGACTATCAATTGCAGAGTGTTCTCTAGGTATTCCATCAAAATCGCTTCCAAATCCTACTGTATCCACTGATGCAACCATACAAATATGTTCAATATGTCTAACTATATCAACAATTGAAGTTTCTCCTTTCTCTTTTAGAAATCGCCCATATACATTAATACCAGTTAATCCTTTTACCTTTTTTAATGTAACTAACATTTCATCAGTCAAATTTCTACTATTTTGGCATAATGCTCTTGCATTTGAATGAGTCGCAATAAAAGGGAATGAAGCTATTTCACTTAAATCATAAAAGCTTTGATCATCTAAATGAGATACATCAATTAATATACCTAATTTTTCAGCTTTTTTAACTAATTTTTCCCCTTTTTTAGTTAATCCCTTATTTTTTTTCCCTAGTACTCCCCCTGCATAAATATTACTACCATTCCATGTAAGAGACATACATCTAACTCCATCATTATATAAATCGTCTAAGGTTATTTCTTTACCATCTAAAAAATATAAACCTTCAACAGATAATAAAGCTCCATGACCGTGAAAATCTAAATCACTTTTTGTTAATATTCTTGGAATATTATTTTTTTCACATTCGTTTTGCAAAATATTAACCATATCCTTATATTGATAAATTGCCTCTTCGCCCTTGAAACTTGGAGATACAAATACTGCATAGAATTGTAAATAATCACTTTTAGTTTGAATAATTTTATCAAGACTAATTTGTATAGTGTTTTTCTTTAAAACTTGTTTTTTTTGTTGTAGTGCTAGTAAAGTATCACAATGTCCATCTACTATATACATGCTTTTATTACCTCTCTTATTCCTTTATAATGTTTTTCTTGATAATATTCCATTAATTGGATGGTTACTTGATCATGGATAACCATTTGTTTTATTTTATCATCTACTTCTCCTAGTTCCATATCAAAAGCTGGAATATTATACTTACTATATAGATAATGTGGCAACGAACCACAACTTGTCCCAAAATAAATTGAAGGTTCACTTTTAACTCCAAATCCTTTTGTATAAGGAATTAAGTATTTCATACATTTTTTAATATATGAAGTGTCTTCTTTAGAATATTTTGATAGTAAAAAACTATCAGTGCAGATACTTGAAAGACTATGAAAAACGAATACAGCTTGTGGCATAGCGTATTCAATAAAATCAACAATTGCTTTAGTTTCAGGTTCAGATACAGATTTCTCTCCTCTATATGTTGGGGATGTATAAACATCTGTCCTATATCCATATCCAAATTCAACTTTTTCAAATTGTGCATCAAAATTACGATTTAAATCCACATCATTAGCATTTTTTCTAAGATACCATGGAGTACCTGTTACTTGTTTTTCTCTCTGGTCAGGATTTGCATTTATTAAAAATGATAATCCAATTTTTTTAAGTAATTCACCATTCTCCTTTAATAATTTTTTTATGGTGTATAACATTAATTCAGGTCCTGATTCACCTGCATGAATTAATCCAATAAAACCTAATTTTATATGTTGACGATTACCAATAGTAATACTACTAATATCCCTTCTTAAAACAGATTTACCATGATTAGTTATTTTTACAAGGTTAGGATGCATGTCAGCTAATTGTTCCATTTCCCATATCATTGTCTCATAGGGCATCCAAATTTGTTGATTTCTTGGTTTAATAAGAATAGGACCATATACAGTATCATTTAAGTTAGAGCCAACATAATACGCATAGGTAATTCCTTCTTTTACATTTTTATCTTCATATGTATAAAATCTTATATCTTTATCAACTTGTAAAACGCTTTCATAAATCATTTTTGAATCTTTAAAATCTAGTGAATAAACAAATTCTTCATAATCTCGTCCAAAAAGAAAATCGTTACAAATCTGACGGTAAATAGTAATTACAAGAGGTTTACTTGATTCATCTACATGTTGTGAACGATAAAACTGTAAAACAACTTGTTTCCCATCATATATTCCTGTTAGTTTTCTAATAGCACTATACGTCATTTTCTCCTACTTTCAATTTTTCCATTATGCCCATTTTAACTAAAAGAACTTTTTTTTCATTAAATGGCCACCAATGCCACGATTTATGTATTAATTTTGTTTTTTCTACTAAATTCTCTAAACCATACGAACCAAGTCCATGTCCATATTTTGATAAGTAATCTTCATAATATTTATCAATAGCTAATTGATTATTATCTTTTCTTATTTTCAAATAATTAGGATCATCTAGTATGAATTCTAAGTGATCGCTCATTACAACTACTTTACCATTAGAATTTATACAATTAAGCAGTTGTTCATTAATTTTATTAATGAATTCGCTAATTAATAATAATAATGGCTGCAAATATTCATTAAACAGTGAATTTTCTACAAATTCGTTAAGATAGCTTAAATATTGTGGTAATAATAGTTGTGTATAAAAGGGTGAAATAATAAGTAAATCAAATTTTTGATTAATATCTAAATTAAGGTTCATATGACTAACAATCGCAAAAAATCGCTTAATACCTTCTAAATCTTTTGCTTGTAATAATGTAATTACTTGTTTAAAAAAGTCAGTTTTATCTAACTTAGTTAAATCACCTGTTATACAAGTCACTTCTAATTTATCAATATTTTGAGTTTCTAGTCCTAATAACATAGCTGCTTTATCAATATCATATAACGATATATTAGATGCCTTATTAATTATTTTTTTCATTGGAAAATCAGTTAAGTGACCTGCACCAACTATTAGTACTTCTTTATTTAAAAGATGTGGTTCATAAAGTTTATACATATCATCACTATATAATTTCCACAAATCCAATACTTTTTCTATATCAATAGTTTTATTCAATTTTTGTTGATAGTCTTTAATAGTATACATATTACTCTCTTTCATATGTTTTGATTATATGGGTTTTATAGATATATGTAAACACAAAACAAAACCCCGAATTTTCGGGGTTTTGCAATGTTTATTTATTTTTTGACTGTAAATACAAATCAATCCCAACTGCCGAATCATGGCCATTGGCTACTCCGTTAATAATATCAGGGCCTCTTACGATATCACCACCTGCAAATAACCATGGAACATTTTTAATCTGTCCATTTTCTTCAGTTATGATTTTACCTCTAACAATTTCCATTTTCTTTTTCATTTCGTCAGTAATCATATCATACTCTGGTATTTGGCCAGTTGAAATATATACTTGTGTAGCTTTAATAACATGGCTATCAGATAAGTCATAACTTGGAGCAAAATTATTATCTTCATCAAAGATAGATAAAACTTTATTTACTTTTAATCCAACAATTTTATTATTTTTAATAACAATCTCTTCTGGTCCATATCCAAAGCTACCAACAATACCTTCTTCTTCTCCTTCTTCTAACTCTTCTAAGTCAGCAGGCAAGATATCACGGTGCTCTAATGATGCCATTTTAACATCAGCTTTACCGTATTTTTCAATTTGTAATCTAAGTAATGTTCTTGCAACATCGAATGCTACATTACCACCACCAATAACTACAACTTTTTCATGAATATCAGGCATTTTTGAAACATCACGTAAATAGTCTCTGGTTTGTGCTAGAAATGGAATTGCATATTTTACATCGTCATGATCATTTCCAGGAATATTTAATTTTTTGGATAAAGAGAATCCAATTCCTAAAAATACAGCATCATATTTATCTTCTAATTGAGACATTGTAATATCTGTTCCAACTTTAGTATTTGTAATAAAGTTTACACCTGTTTTTTCAATCATAGAAATATCTTTTTGTACACTAGCTTCTGGTAATCTATATTCAGGTCCACCATAACTAATAACACCACCAGGTATTGCCCGTTGCTCATAAACATCAACTTCATACCCTAATGTACGTAAGTAATAAGCTGCTGATAAACCAGATGGTCCAGAGCCTACAATACCTACTTTTCCATTAACAGGGTCAGTTACAAAAGATAATACAGCCTCTTCATAATCTTCCATAGGTGTATTATCAACAATATAACGTTTTAGCCATCTTATTGAAATTGCTTCACCTCTAATAGACAGTGAACAAGCACCTTCACATAAATGAGTACAAATACGTCCACATACATTTGATAATGGATTAGTTTTGTATAGATGAGTTACAGCACCTTTTAAATCATTTTCATAAATGCTTCTTATATATTCAGGTATAGTCATATGAGCAGGACATGTATCAGTACAAATACCACATTCTACACATCTAGCACTTTCAGCTAATGCCATTTCCATTGAATAACCTTTTACAATTTCTATAAAAGAATTTTTTCTACTAACATCTTCGTGTTCCATCTTAACTCTTTTTAAATCAAGTAGTTCTGATGTTTCATCACGAACATATCCTTGTTTTGCTTTATTATTATGAATACCATTAATATCTGGTATAAAGTAAAAACTTTCAGCATCTTTTGATAGATGTAAATATTCTTTTGACATCTTTAATGAGTCAGATACACATATATCAACACAAAGAGCGCAAAATGAACATCTACCATAATCGAATCCAGGTCGTTCATTTTTTTTGCCATCTTCTATTTCAAGTGATGCAATTTCAACCATGCTAATAGCATTAGTTGGACATATAGTTGAACAGGTACCACAACCAACACATTTATCCCAGTCGTTTTGATGAAAACCACGATACATATCTGAACCTTCTCTAGGGTTTTCAAAAATATCTTTTTTAAGTATTGTAACTGGTCTTCTTAGTAGATATTTCCATGCTTTAACTGGTGCAAAAAAACTTTTTCTTTCATTCATATAATCACTTACCTATCTATCTCTGGTGAGCAAACACCCATTGTATCCATCCATAAGGATGCATCGTCAATTCTATGACCTACTAAGTATTTCTCAATACCTAATAATCCTTGTGGGAAAGATGCACCTCTAACGGCTATACGATAAGGCATTTCTTTTCCATCTGATACAATAAAATATCCATATTCTCCTCTGCTTGATTCAATAGCAGAGTAGACCATTCCAGCTGGAACTGTCCAACGCAGTGCACTTCCAGTAGAAATTCTAGTTCTAACTTCACCTTCTTTTGGCATTTTTTCAATAACTTGTCTAAGAATACGAATACTTTGGAAAATTTCCTTGTACTTGATATTCATTCTAGTTAGGCCATCTGAATAATTTGCAGTTGGTACATCAAATTCTACTTGATCATATCTAGCATAAGGTTGAACTTTTCTAAGATCATATTCTTTTCCAATAGCAGATCTCATTCCAATACCAGTTACACCTAGTTCCCAGACAACATCAGCTGGTAACATAATATTATCTTTAATACGTTTATGTATTATTGGATGTTTAAGTGCTAAATCTTTATATTCTGGAACTTTTTCTTCTAATTCGTCTAGTAATTTACTAATTTTTTCTAATATTCCAACTGGCAATTGCTTTCTAACACCACCTGGTACAATATACATATGATAAATTCTAGCTCCAGTTATTTCTTCAAATAAATCTAAAATTAGATCACGCTGTGCAATTGCCCAATAAGTGATGGTATACATACCAGTGGGTCCGCCAATAAAACCTAATCCCATAACATGAATTGCTAAACGAGCCATTTCTAGAATTAACATTCTAATCCAATGTGCTTTTTCAGGAACTTCAATATTAGCTAACGTTTCAATCCCTTGAGCATAAACCATTTCATTAATATCTGGTTCTACAACACAAATTCTAGGAATTAAAGCTAAATTACCCATCCAGAGTCTTCTCTCCATAAGTTTTTCAAAACCACGGTGTAAAAACCCAGGTGTAGGACGTGCTTTTTTAATTATATCTCCATCCACATACATATGAACACTATAGTTCCCGTGCATACCAGGATGCTGAGGACCTAAAAACAGTTTTACTTCATTCATTTAATCAACACCTCCTATTTTGGATTTATAGATCTTATCCGAGTCTCTCTTTGGAAACT
>JAUUZV010000014.1 GCA_030592085.1 Clostridia bacterium
AAAATCAGTAAAGGATTTAAAAAATGAATATATTAGTAACAGGTATAGCAGGATTTATTGGATACCGTGTAAGTAAACAATTATTAGAACAAGGCCATCAAGTTATTGGTATTGATAATCTAAATGACTATTATGATGTTTCGCTAAAAAATTATAGATTGTCTTTATTAGAAGAATATGAATCATTGATTTTTATCAAAGGAGATATTTCTGAAAAACTAATATGTGAACAAGTTTTTTCTTCATATGCAATTGACCAAGTTATTCACTTAGCAGCACAGGCAGGTGTTAGGTATAGTTTTTTAAATCCAGATTCATATATACAATCAAATATTACTGGATTTTTCAATGTTATGCATGCTTGTGTATCTCATAATATTACTCATTTTATATATGCATCTTCATCATCAGTCTATGGTGAAAATTTAGGACTTAATCAATTAGATGGTGAGACAGCCAAGCCTGTAAGCCTTTATGCAGCCACTAAAAAAGCTAATGAAGTGTTAGCTTACTCATATAGCATAATGCATGGATTACCCACTACTGGATTACGCTTTTTTACTGTTTATGGACCTTTTGGTAGACCAGATATGGCATATTATAAATTTACTAAGAACATTCTTGAAGAGAAACCAATAACTGTATTTGAAAAAGGCGAATTACTACGTGACAACACATATATTTCAGATATTGTGAATGGTATTTTAAAAGCCATGGATCACATTCCTATTGGAGATGTTCCGTATCAATTGTTTAACCTTGGTAATCATAAACCAATAACTATAAATGCACTGATTAAAGCTATAGAGAAAAATACAAAGAAAAAAGCAATTATTGAGTACTTACCTATGCAAAAAGGAGATGTTAGGAACACCTATGCAGATATATCCATGAGTAAAAAAGTACTTGGATATAATCCAAAGGTTTCACTAAATGAAGGAATTGCTCATTTTGTTAATTGGTATCAATCATTTTTTGGAGATAATAAATGATATGGTTGAGTAAGGGAAAGTATGGCAAACCGTGAGAAAATATTAAAAATAATAAAACATAAAAATGAAGAAACATGTGGCTTTTGGAAAGGGCGACCTCATAGAGATGCACTAGTACAATATTTAAATAACTTTGATTTAGAAGATGAAGATGAATTATCAGATTATGTTGGGGATGATTTGCAGTGGCTACACGCAGATTACTCATATAAACATCCAAAAGGTAGGCCTATGTTTGATACACTTCTTGGAAGAGAGCGTTTATCTCATAGCCAACCAGGAATTTTTGCTGATACCACCTCAATAAAAGAAATAGACAATTTTCCATGGCCAGATATAAAAAATATTGATTTAACTGACTATTTAAATAAAGCACGATTATCTAGAAAAAAAGGGTATGCTTTTTTTGGGGGCTTTTGGTCACCCTATTTTCATGTAGTTGCTGATTTTTTTGGGATGGAGCAATATTTTATTAAAATGACAACTGACCCAAAAATTGTGCAAGCAGTTACAGAAAAAGTAGTTGGTTTTTACTTTCAGGCAAATCAACTACTATTTGAAAAATCTGCTGAAGATATTGATGTTTTTTTCTTTGGCAATGATTTCGGTTCACAGCTTGATTTGCTAGTTAGCCCTGCCATGTTTAAACAATTCATATATCCAGGAATTAAGAAGCTAACAAAACTTGCAAAAAAATACAATATTCCCGTAGCTATGCATTCTTGTGGATCTATTTATCGAATTATTCCTTTACTAATTGATGCTGGAATAGATATTTTACATCCTATTCAAGCAAAAGCTACAAATATGGATGCTAAATATCTACACCGTGAATATAAAGAAGACCTTGTTTTTATGGGTGGAGTAGATACACAAGAGTTGTTACCATTTGGAACAGAAAAGCAAATTAAAGAAGAAGTTAAAAGATTAAAAGATATATTTGGACCTAACTATATTTTATCACCATCACATGAAGCACTATTAAAAAACGTAAGTAGTAAAAACCTAATGGCCATGGCAAGTGCAGCTAAAAGGTAGACATGATGTGTTTATAGATTTATAATTTATAATATTAAGAAATTTGAGATTTAATAAACGGAGGCAGTATGACTACTAATTTTTCTATAATCGTCCCAGCTTTTAATGAAGAAAAGACTATTAATTTAACGTTGTCTAGTATATTAAAAGGAATTAAAGGACAAGAAAAATATTATGAAATCATTATTATTGATAGTCTGTCAACAGATGACACTTGTCAAAAAGCAAAAGAATGTCTAAATAAAGAAAACATACAATATGAAATTATTAAACTTAATCAAGTTGCTTACCCTGGAAAGGCTAGAAATATAGGTGTTAGAAAAGCTAAATATAATCAATTGATCTTTATTGATTGTGGTGTAACTATTACAAAAACTTTTTTTGAAGAATGCCAGCAAAAGATTATAAAAAATGATGTGATTTGGTTTCAATCTTCTTTTATATTCAATACTTATCAACAAAGAGGATATGTTAGACCTTACTTTATTAAACGTGAAAAAGGCCGCTATATTAGACATAGTGCTATGAAGAAAAAGGTTCTTATCTCTTTAGGTTATTTTAAAGAAGATTTACGAGCAGCAGAAGACTGGTTATTTTACAAGCAAATTGAAAAAGAAAAATTTAAAGAATATTTTAGTAATATAACGGGATACTACCAAGGTTATCCTGATAGTTTATCTTTATTTTTTAAAAAATGGCAAATGTATTTTGAACATAGTGTATATGCTAACCTATATAAGAAAAATTTATTGATATCGCTAATACAATTACTCTTTATTTTAGTAACCTTAATAGGAATATGGATAATAACTTCTTTATTTATATTTTCATTGGGAGGGAGTATAATAGTTTACTTACTAGCAAGAAGTGGTTATAGTTTTTATAAAAGCAAATTGCCACCTACTTCATTATCAGATATGATATATACAATTATAACATCAGAATTATTTGAAATCAGTAGGGTGTTTGGAGTATTAAAGGGTATAAAAAAAAGAAAGATATAATATTTAGCTAACATAAATATTTTATTATAAAAAAATGATATAATTACTAAATAAACTATTTGTGAAGGTTAACAAATGCTTAGTAAAACTAGTAAATTACATGATAAGTTTTGTGAACACCAATTACTGGTGCCACTTTTTTTTGCAGTAGTTATTTCTCTTGGGATTCAGTTTTCAACGGTTATTCCAATTTTATTAGTATTTTTGTATGTTAGTTTATTTAATAAGAATTATTTATTTGGCTTAATAATAACTTTACCATTGTATGATGCTCACTTCACCTCATTACCTTTTTCATTAAGTAAAATGGTATTTGTTATTATTATAATTGTCTTAGTCGTTGATTTGAGATTAAAAAAAATTGAATTAAGAAAAAATGAATTATTTATATTATTACTAATTTTTATGGCTTCTATAGGAGCAGTTGTTGCTATATTTAACCCACAATTGATATTTATAAGAGATCAAGTACAAAATGAACTATTATTTGAGACTTTACCTAAATTACTATTTATTTTATTACTCTTTTTTACAATGAAAAGCAATGAAAAATATATAATAAAAAAACAAGTAATAAATAGTGCTAGATTTGTTACCTTTTTTATTATTACTCTTTCAATTAATGTTTTGTTTTTAAAAGAAATTTTTGATTTTGTACGTTTTTCTGTTTTTAATGTAGGTCCTAATTTTTTTGCTGTATTTACATTAGTATTGTTACCATTTGTTTTATATGTTTTTTACACAACAGAAAACAAAAAAATGATAATCGTATCATTAGTGGCTTTAGGAGCAGTGGCCTATATACTAGGGACAACCAGTTCTAGAACTGGTGTTCTAATATTGATTTTTGGAGGTATACTTTCATTATTAATGCTATCAAGACTTCACAAAAAAAGAACTTATATTATTATTGGAATTGGTGCTCTTGGAGTTTTAGCAATAATATTTCTTCCTTACTTTCAAAATCTACTAGTTAGAGTAACACAACAGAGTCAGTTATCTAACCTGGTTGGTATGCTAAATGGTAGATATGAATTATATCAATCATCTTTTCGCTTAATTTTACAGAGAATTTTGATTGGATACGGTGGGAGTAAAGATACAGCAATTATCTTATTGCATAATGATATTGGTATTCCGCAAGTTGCACATAGTATATATCTTGAAGTTCTATTACAATATGGTGTCTATGGGACAATTATATATACTTTTATATATAGTAACTTATTAAGCAATTTTACTATTATAACTAGTAAAAGATTTTATCAAGAATACACATGGCAAATACCGGTGTATATATCTTTTTTCTCACTATTAGTAGCAGGAATATTACTATCTATTAATTTTAGAGATATTTATATATTCTTATTAGCTTTTGTATTAGTATTACCATCAATACAAAAAAAAGGAGCTTAACATGAATTATCAATTTGTTACACAATTTATAAAAAAAACATGGTTAATAATGATAATTACTCTTATTATTGCTTTTACTGTAGGTTTTGTTGTTACCACAATAATACAGAAGGATTTATATCGAAGTAGTACTGATGTTTCTTATTATGATATTTCATATAATCTAGCAAACAATATTAACATTGACTTTTATTACTTGTTTTTTGCATACTATAATCATAACCATGATTTTTTAACAGCTCTATCAGTAGACTACTTTTTAGATAATGAAGTACTATCAGAAACTTATGATGAGGTTTTAAGGCAAGGATATGATATTTCATATGAAAATTTTAGAAATGGTATTAACACTTATATGAGGGCGACCGATTTAAGACGAAGGGTTACAGTTATTTATCCAAATCGCGAAATAAGTATACTAGTTAATAAACTTCTAATGAAATATATGCCTATAACTTTTAATAAAGTGATAAACAATCGTATTTTATTAGAAATAGAACAAAGAGAAATTCAAAAAGATCAACTAGCTATAGATATTGAGAGTGTACTTGTAGAAAACCAAAAATTATTAGTACAAAAAAATAAAGAAACTTCTTTGGAAGTTCTTAACCAGTTAGAGGCTAAACATATTTTATTACAAGATGAATTGATTGCTTTAAGAAAAACAAACCAAACTAATACCTATTTTATTAATGAGCTAAAAGGTATAACCAGCTATCCATTTATTGAACAATTTACTAAAAATAGTACAGTTTCTGAAGAAGGTGTATTATTGTCTCAAAACAATTTTATGGTAGCAATAGCTTTTGCTTTAATAGTTTTTATAATTTGGATTTTTATTGCTTATTATAAATACATAAAAGAAATGATAGGGGAAATACATGAGTAATCCAAATTTATTTATTGCAGGATTTGCAAAATCAGGAACAACATCACTTTATCACTATTTTGTGAAACATCCTGAGGTGTTTTGTAATAAATATTTAAAAGAACCAAGATACTTTTCCTATGAATATTTTTTAGAAACACCAGCATATTCGTATATTCTTAAAAATGCTATAAAAACAGAAAAAGCTTATGAAAAATTATATGAAGAGGCAACCACTGAAAAGTATATTGTAGATGGTTCAGTATATTATACTTGTTTTAAAGGAGTTGCAGAAAAAATAAAGACTGTATCAAAAAATGCTAAAGTAATATTAATCATAAGAAATCCAATTGAACGATTTATTTCTCATTATCATATGCACCTAAGAAATGAAGGTAAAAACGAAACAATTGAAGAGTTTATGGCTAATCCTTTGTCAGCAGAAGGGATTAATCTATTATCTATTGGGTTCTATTATGAAAAAATCAAAGAGTACTATGATGTTTTTGGTATTAAGAATGTACATGTTACACTTTTTGACAATTTAATAAATGACCCATCTAAATTTTATTTTGAAATATGTAAGTTTTTAGGAATTTCCTATATTAAAGACACAAATAACCAAATGAATGCGACTAAATTATCTAGAAGCAAAATAATAGTTGCAATTTTTATGTGGTTGAAAAAAATCGTTCCAAGAAAAATAATACTTCTATTTTCTGTTCAGCAGAGAGAAGCTATTAACAATTTATTATATAAAAAGAGCAGAAAAAATAATAAAAAATATTCAGAAAAAATAATTAAAGAATTAACAAACTACTATAAGAAAGATGTTTTAAAAACTAAGGAACTACTTAATATAGACTTATCAAACTGGTTGGAGAAGTAATATGAAAATCACACAAATAATATATTCACTAGATATGGGTGGAATTGAAGAGGTTGCATTCTCACTTGCCAATGCTTTTGCTTCTTCAAGAATTGAAAACAGCATTGTGATTACTTCTAATAGTAAAGATAAAAATTGGTGTAGTAAAAAAACTTCTCAATTAGTAGAAAATGATGTTTCTATAATTGATGTTTCTAATAATAATAAGATAGTAAAACTACTAAAAAGTATTAAATATTTAAAAGAAAATAAGACAGATTTAATTTTTATTCATCATGAAAAAATGACTGCAAAAATTGCTATGATTAAATTCTTTTGTAAATGTCATATTATACAAATACAACATAGTAGTGAAGTGAAGGATAGTATATTTCATAGATTTATTGGGAAATATATAATAAGTAAATATGTAGCAGTTAGCAAACAAGTAAAAGATAATTTGATAAAAAAATATCATATTGATAAAAGAAATGTTGAAGTTATCTATAATGGGATTGATTCTGAAAAATTTAGTTTTACAAGAGAAAACAAGAGTAATGTAATTGCTCTTGGTGCTGTAGGAAGACTAGTAAAATCAAAAAACTTTATTAAACTTATTACTCTATTTAATAGTATAAATAATAAAAATAGTAGAAAACTTAGATTATTAATTGCAGGGGATGGGGAAGAAAAAGAACATCTCATCAAACTAATAAATAATAATCCAGAAATTCAATTGCTTGGTAATGTTGTAGATATGCCAGCTTTTTATAAGAAAATAGATATATATATATCATTATCAGAATTTGAAGGATTAAGTATATCATTACTTGAAGCGATGGCAGCTGGATGTACGATTTTTGTATCAAATTGTTCAGGGCATAGAGAAGTGATTATACACAAAGATAACGGGGTGCTATTCAATATTGGTGAAATAGAGAATATAGCTGACTCATTAATCCCTATTCTTTCTAATTTTGAAAAAATGAAACATTTAAGTAAAAACGCTAAAATAACAGCTCATGAATATGATATAAAAAAAACGATTTCAGCATATTTAAAATTGGTTAGTAATTATGGTATACTATAAAAAGCTATATCAACTTTTTGTAAGGGAAATTGACAAAAAATAATAAATATAAATATATGATATTAGATAAGTATGTTTTATAAATTAAGTATTGAAAAAGCAGAAGGGGTATTCATCAATGTCGTTTAATTCAATAGAGTTTATTTTGTTTTTACCATTGGTGGTTATATTATACTATGCAATACCTTATAAATTTAGATGGGTGCTATTATTACTGGTAAGTTATTTCTTTTATATGTTTTGGAATCCAAAATATATTATTCTTATTATTATTTCAACATTAGTTGATTATATAGCTAGTATTTTTATTGAGAAGAGTAAGGAGAAGACTAAAAAGAAATTCTTGATGGTAATTAGCTTATCTGTGAATCTAGGGCTTCTATTTGTTTTTAAGTATTTTAATTTTTTTAATGGAGTAGCAAATAGTGTGTTTGAACAATTAACTAATGTTGAATACCAAATAGGAAGTTTAAAATATTTACTTCCAATTGGTATCTCTTTTTATACATTTCAAACTTTAAGTTATACAATTGATGTTTATAGGGGAAAGAGGAAAGCTGAACGACATCTTGGTTATTTTGCTTTGTATGTGACTTTCTTTCCACAATTGGTTGCAGGGCCAATTGAACGCTCAGATAAACTCATACCTCAACTTAAAAAGAAACATAAATTTGACTATTATCAAACAATACAAGCGCTATTAAGAATAGCTTGGGGGATGTTTAAAAAAGTCGTTATTGCCGATAGAGTAGCTGTAATTGTAAACAATGTTTTTGGTAATGTTACAGAATATAGCGGAATTTATTATATTATAGCTACAATAGGATTTGCTGTTCAAGTGTATTGTGACTTTTCAGCTTACTCAGATATTGCTATTGGTTCTGCAAAATTAATGGGGATATCTTTAATGGAAAACTTTAATATGCCTTATTTTTCTAAGTCTATTAGCGAGTTCTGGACAAGATGGCATATTTCGCTAGCTTCTTGGTTTAAAGATTATTTATATATCCCTTTAGGTGGAAGCAGAAATAAGGAAAAATGGAAAACTTATAGAAATTTAATTGTTGTTTTTGCAGTTAGTGGGTTGTGGCATGGAGCCGATTGGAACTATATTCTATGGGGATTATTAAATGGTATTTATGTTTCTATAGAAAGATGGTTAAAAAAAGGTAAGACTGGAGCATTATTACATAAATTAAAAATTCCTGGTTTTTTACAACAAATTTATGCTATTTCTTTGATTCTTATTGGGTTTATTGTATTTAGATCAAATAGTGTAGGTGATTTTATATTCATATTCAAACATTTATTTATTAATAATTTATTTGTTTTATTTGACGGGTCTCTATTAAAGTTAGGACTAGATGGTAATGATCTAAAATTATTAGCTGCAGTAATTATTTGGTTATTTTCTGTAGAAGCATATAAACATTATGCTAAAAAAGAAACACTTATTAATGGGGATTTTGTACAAGGATTAGCAACAATATTTTTGATTTTATTTATTATTGTATTTGGATTCTATGGAGAGTATGAGGCTCTCCAATTTATCTATTTTCAGTTTTAGGAGAGTTATATGAAAGCAAATAATGCTATAAAAGCACTATTATTAATAATTGTTTTATCTATTGGCCTTTTGGGAATTAATACATTATTATACCCAAAAACTATGCATATGGATAAATGGCGAGAATTTTATGCGCTTCAAGATGATACAATAGATGTTCTTTTTCTTGGTTCATCTCACAGTCATAGAACATTTATTCCTGCTGTAATAAATGAAACTATGCAGGTAGATTCATTTTCACTAGGAATGAATGGAACTGGTATTGCGCAATTGAAGTATCTGTTAATTGAAGCAAATAAAACACAGCAAGTAAAAATAGTTGTAATAGAAGCATTTTCTTTGATGGAATTTGATACTGAAAGGGACAAAAAAGAAATTTTTCATTTTGCTTTTGACACTATGAAGCTTTCTATTAATAAAATTAATGCAATTAAAGCTAATGTTGAAAAAAAAGACATATTAGAATATTTATTTCCTATAAAAACTTATCATTTGAGATGGAAAGAAGAAGACATAGACAAAGAAATTGGTTTAGTTCTAAAGACTAAAGCCTCAACATTAAATCCTTTGAACTTTACTCCTATGACTAATCTTTATAGTCCAACATATAATGAACCAATTATTAACGAAAGATTTTTAACAAATGAGAAAAAAAGTTTAGTAAGTGAGTATCAAAAACAATTAGATGATGTAGTTGCTATATGTAATGAAAATAATATTCAATTAGTAATTACTTGTGTACCTTATGTAGAGCAGAAGGATATTCTTCCCTATGAAATGAATGAATATTTGAATGGATTAAATGACTATGCTAATGAAAACAATATTGATATTATTAATTATTCTGATATGTCAAAACATACAAATGTTTATCGTAGTGATTTATCAGATTCTGGACATGTAAATCTTACTGGTGCTAATAAAGTTAGTAATTACATTGCCACCTATTTAAGTGAAAAGTATAGCGAGATACTAAATGAATGTATTTATGATTATCATGCAGAAAGCAAAAAGGAACTTGAAGACTTAGAGAAGGAAATAGAAGAATTTGAACTAAGGAACTCTAGATTACAAAAAAGAGAATTACTTAATAGTAACGATTATTCATCAAATCTAGCTTACTATTTAGAATTAATAAATGACCCTAACTATATTGTTCTAGTATCGACTAAGAACAATATAAATACATATGTTAATAATGATATTCAAGATAATTTTTCAAAACTTGGATTTGATGCTAATTTTTCAAAAGAACAAGAAGAAAATTATATATTTATAAGTAATGGAGGTCCGTTAGGGAATATATATTCTAGAACAAGTACTTCAAAAATTATAGTATCTTCAGATCAACAAGAAATTCAAGATCTAAAATTACCATTTAAACTAGATATGGTTAGTTCCTCAAGTACAACAGGTAGTTTGTCTGCTGTTGATTTTAATGGGAAGATGCATTCAGAAAACGAAGATGGATTCAATATTGTTGTGTATGATAAAGTACTACACTGGGTTGTTCATACTGCAGGATTTAATACTAATGATATTGAACAGCGCTATTATGACAGAGAGAAAGTTAAATATAATATTAGTCAAGGAGAAGTTATATATACGATAAACATAAAAGAAGAACTATCAAAAGTATCAGGGATTTCAATGAGCATTCCCATTGATGGAGGTATTTTAATTACATCAAATAGTGAAGAACCAAGTTTTACTATTCAAGATATAAAAGGTCTTAGCAATCATATTGCTATTAGACTTGTAATAGAAGCCCCAGAATATACAAAGTTAGAAGTTTTATTTAAAGATAAGAGTAGAACTTTTTATGATGATTATAAAGAAGTGACCCAGTTATTATTTGGTGAAAATGAAATATTAATTGAAATTCATGATACAGATATTACTGATATAAAATTTAATCTAGGGGATTTATCAGGTGATTATATTATTAAGTCATTAGAGATTTTCAATTTAAATAACGAGATGGATTAATAGAATTTTTATAGTAAGTAAGATATAATATATAAGTTGTTATAAATTTTTAAGAAAGTTGTAGAAGGTGTATGAAAAAGGTAAGTATTCATTTTAATAATTTTACTAAATATAGTTACTTACTAAAATTATTAGTAATTCGTGATATTAAAAAAAAATATAAAGAATCTTTTTTAGGATTACTATGGAGCTTATTAAGTCCTTTGATGCATATGATTGTGTTAACAATAGTGTTTTCAAATTTATTTGAGCGAAATATTACAAATTTTCCTTTATACTTAATTGCAGGACGATTAATATTTGAATTTTTTTCAAATGCTACAACAAGGGCAATGACTTCTATTATTTCTTCTGCTACTTTAATAAAGAAAGTTTATATTCCTAAATACATCTTAACACTAGCAGGTGTTACTTCAAATTTTATTATATTTTGTATATCATTGATTGATCTATTATTAGTTATGGTTATAACAGGTAGCCAATTTAGTTGGAATTTACTCTTTGCTCCCATATATTTGATATTACTATACTTTTTTGTTTTAGGTATAAGTTATATTGTTGCTACATTAAATACAATTTTTAGAGATATCCAACATTTATATGGTGTTGTTGTAATGATATTAATGTATATTTCTGCTATTTTTTATCCTGTAAATATTTTACCTGCTTCCCTTCAACCAATTTTTACATTTAATCCTGTTTATCAATTTATAAAGGGATTTAGAATGTGCGTTTATTACACAGAACCACTATATTTTAATAATTTATTATATTGCACACTAATTGCAGTAGTTAGCTTATCTATTGGATTGTTTGTCTTTTGGAAGAATCAAGATAAACTAATTTTCTATGTGTAGAGGTGAAAAATGAGTAAAATCATAATAAAAATTGAAAATGTATCAATGAAGTATCGTATATATAAAGAAAAAATAGAATATTTAAAAGAATATGTTTTAAAGAGCTTAAAAAACGAAATAAAATTTTCAAAAATAAAAGCTCTTGATTCAATTAATTTAGAAATTATTAGAGGAGATAGAATTGGTATAATTGGCCAAAATGGTGCGGGTAAAAGCACATTGTTAAAATTAATTAGTGGTGTAATGAAACCAAGTGAAGGGACTGTTACTGTTAGTGGTTCAGTAGCTCCTTTACTAGAATTAGGGGCAGGATTTGATTTTGACTTTAGTGGAGAAGATAATATCTATTTAAATGGCGCAATTCTTGGTAAAGATAAACAATTTATGGAAAAGCATTATAATGAAATTGTAGAATACTCAGAATTAGACGGTTTTATAAAGGTCGCCATAAAAAATTATTCTTCTGGAATGAAAATGAAATTGGGATTTTCAATTGTTGCGTTTATAAATGCTGATATATTGGTGCTTGATGAGATTTTAGGTGTAGGAGATGTAAGGTTTAAGAAAAAAAGTTCAAAAACTATTGAAGAAAAAATAAAAAGCGGTGCAACAACAATAATTGTTTCACATGACTTAAATCGAATAAAGAGGCTAACAGAAAAAGTTATATGGCTACATAAAGGTAAAATTAAGATGATAGGACCAACAAAAAAAGTAGTGAAGGAGTATCTTAGCTTTTTTGAATAATATAAAAAAGAGCAAAAAAAAATATCATTATCTTATTGTTGGGGCTGGACTTTATGGTAGCACCTTTGCTTATGAAGCAAAGAAAAAAGGATATACCTCACTAGTTATAGAAAAAAGAAATCATATTGGTGGAAATATATACACTGAGAGAATTGAAGGAATACAGGTTCATAAATATGGAGCACATATATTTCATACAAATAATGAAATGATATGGAAATATATAAATCAATTTGCCACTTTTTCAAACTTTATTAATACTCCAATAGCAAATTTCCATGATGAATTATATAATTTACCTTTTAATATGTTTACTTTCAATAAACTCTGGGGAGTTAAAACACCAAAAGAAGCTAAGGATAAATTATATGAGCAAATAGAATGTTACAAAGATATAAAACCAACTAATCTTAAAGAGCAAGCTCTAAAACTGGTGGGAGAAGATATATTTAATAAACTCATTAAAGGTTATACTGAAAAACAATGGGGAAGAAAATGTGAAGAGCTACCACCTTTTATTATTACTCGGTTACCATTAAGATTTACATATGATAATAATTATTTTAATTGCCGTTATCAAGGAATACCTTATGGTGGATATACAAAAATAATAAAAGAAATGTTATTAGGTATTGATATAAAACTAAACAGTAATTTTTTTAATAATAAAGAATATTATATTGAACTAGCTGATAAAATTGTTTTCACAGGAATGATTGATGAATTTTATGCATATTGTTATGGTAAATTAGATTATAGGAGTTTGGTTTTTGTAGATAAAAAAATAGAAACAGATGATTTCCAAGGTGTTGCTGTTATGAATTATACTGATAAAGAAACACCTTATACTAGAATTATTGAACATAAACATTTTGAAAAAATTACTTCGCTTACCACAATTATTACAAAAGAATTTCCAGTTGAAAAGAAAAATGATAATGAGCCATATTATCCAATTAATGATGATGAAAATAATGCGCTTTTTAATAAATATCAAGAATTAGTAAAAGGGGAGGAGAATGTAATTTTTGGAGGAAGATTAGGAACATATTCTTACTTTGATATGGATCAAGTGATTTTAACTGCATTAAATGCTAGTAAAAAGGAGTTTAATAAATAATGGCAGTATACATGGCAACAAAACATATCCAAAAAAAAATTCCTTATGATTATATCATACCTATACAAGTTGCTTCTTTAGGCGAAGAAGAACTATACAATATTAACGATAGTCAGCATAATCATATTTCTGAAAGAAATTATATTTATAGCGAACTAACAGCTTTGTATTCTTTATGGAAAAATACTAAAGATGATTTTATTGGTCTTTGTCATTATCGTAGGTTTTTTAATATAACCATAGAGGATATTAAAAAGCAAATAAACGAAGGGGTAGTTATTATTCCTCAAAAAGCGTATTTAGGTAGATCATTAAAAAATCAATTTATCTATAATCACCCAGTAGAAATATGGGAAAAAATGATGAGTGTTCTAGAGATTAAAGATAGCTTAATATATGAAAAAGCAGTTGAGATATTTCAAAATAATATTATGTATCCTTTTAATATGGTAATAGGTAATAAAAAATTTATTGATGAATATTGTTCATGGTTATTCCCCATACTTTTTGAAATTGAAAATGAAGTAGGAACTAACTTACTGAATCAATATCAACAAAGATATGCAGGTTTTTTATCTGAAAGGTTATTTACATTGTATGTTTTTTATCATAAGATTGAAGTTGAAGAAGTCATCTTGATTAATGAAAAAAGTAGGAAAATTTCCCCATCAATCGTCAGAAACATTCGAAACAAGTTGTTTTTCTATTTTTTTGGGAGAAAAAATAGTGAATAAAGACATGATATATATTACGTTTATAGTACCTGCATATAATGTGGGAGACTATATTGCAGATACTCTGGAGAGCATTTTAAATCAATCATATAAAAAATTTCATATTATTATTGTAGAAGACGGATCTACTGATGGGGTAACCCTTAGAATCTGTCAGGAGTATGCAGATAAATATAAAAATAGTATTACGCTTATAAAGCAACGTAATCTAGGTGTTGGAGCGGCAAGAAATAATGGGTTAAATCAAGTAAAAAACTCAAAGTATGTTTGCTTTTTAGATAGCGATGATTTTCTTGATTTGTTTTTTATAGAAAATTTTTATAAAAAAGAACAACAATATAAAGAACAAAATATCGATGTAATTTTCGGATTACCAAATATATATAATAATGTGAGTAAAAATTATCTAAAGTGGTATGATGAAGAAATTTTTAAAAACATATTTAAAAAATCCTCTTATGTATTACCAGTGCTTGAACCTAGGCTTTACGATTTGGAAGTTAATGCATGTAGAAAAATATATTCTTTAGAATTTTTAAGAACGAGTGGATTTTCTTTTGAAGATTCCGTAAGATATGAGGATTTTTTACCACATTTTTTCTTGTTAAACAATGCAAAAAACTGCTTAGGTTTTAAATTTACAATTTTTAATTATAGAATTAATAGGCCAAATCAATTAACACTAAAAAGCGATAAAAGTCGATTAGATATGATAGTAGCTTTTAAACAAACTATTCAATATATGAATAAACATATTGAAAATAAAATCCATAGAACAAAAATTATAAATCAAATACTTATATTTTCTATGTGGACTATTTCTATAGCAGAGATTAATATCAATAAAGAGTTTGTAGTACAGTTAAAGGATGTATTAAATTTGCTTAAAAAAACTGATATTAGTTCTTATAAAAAAGAAATTGCTACACGCACACAAAAATTATTTCTTTTTGCTATTAAGAGAAAATATTTACATAAATATATTGTTGATTATATTTATTTTGATCTATTAAAAAAGAAAATCTTTAGGAGATAAGCATGATTAACATTGAACATATAACATTATTAAGTGCTAAATTTAAATTAACAACCTCTGTCGGGTATGTTATAAAGAGTAAATCCGATTGTAAATTTGTTAAAAAAACTTTATGGTTGTTTTCGAAAGTAACAACAATTTATATTTATTCAAAGTCAGCTGAGCTACTTGCAATATGTGATAAGGAAATAGATAAAAATCATAATCAATTATATAAAAAGATAAAGTATTGTAAGATGTTTTCTATCGAAGAAAGTACTATTAACCAAACTATTGATGTCCTCTTTATTAATGATAATCCTAAAAGTAATGTAATTGATTATTTTAGCAAAATGACAATTAAAAATGTAATTGGGCACCTTGATGAAGAAAAAACAAATTATTATTATTTATGGGAAAAGTTTAGGGTGTCTTGTGAACAGATTTATATTACGATTAATAATAAGTATAATAAGAAAGAGGTATTAGATTGGAAAAAAGATATTAATAATCCAATTGAATTAAGCGTTATATTACCAGTCTATAATCTAGAAAAGTATATTGAAAAATGTTTGGAAAGTGTTACTGCTTGGAAATTTAAAGATATAGAATTTTTAGTTGTTAATGATGGTTCAACTGATAATTCTTTAGAAATATTAAATAGACTACAAAAAAGTGATAGTAGAATAATAATTATTAGTAAAAGTAATGGTGGTTGCGCTTCTGCAAGGCAAAAAGGATTAGATGTTGCAAGAGGAAAGTATATTAGCTTTATTGATCCAGATGATTTTATTTCTACAGATATGTTATATCTGTTACATAAACGTGCATTATCAGGAAATCATGATTATGTGTATACAGGGTATTATGAATACTATGAAAATTTAGATGTTTCCAAACCAGTAAAAAATGATTCAATATATTTTCCCTACAATGCAGGAACAACTAAAGAGAAAGAAATAAAAAAATTAATCTCTGACTCTAGAATTGCTATTTGGAGAGGAGTATATAAAAAGGACTTCTTAAATGAAAACAAAATTAAATTTCAAACAAATTTAAGAAGATTTGATGATTTGCCATTTAAGGTTGAAGTGATGGCTAAGGCAAAGTCTGTCGCTTGTATTACGGATTTTCTATATTATTATAGGCTTGAAAGACCAGGGCAAGATGTTGCTGTTGATGATGAAAGGCTATATATACACTTTGAAATTTTTAAACACCTAGATAAGGTTATTGTAGATACTTTTAACAGTAAATATATCGCTGATTTAATGCAAATTGTTAAAATTGATACACATTTTTGGGCAATGAAAAAAATTAAAAGAAAACATGCTATTCCTTACTATAAGAAAGCAATGAAAGACATATTAAGAAACATGAGTGTATATAGGACATTTTTGTGTTGCTTGTCATATCGTGATAAAAAATATTTTCTTAAAGTTTGTTTACTCTTTTTAAACCTACCAAGAGTTTTAAGAAAGAAGAAGGTGTAACATGATTAGAACAAATAAAGAGCAACAGATAAAGGCAGAAAAGAAGAAATTAATTATACATATAGGTTCTGTGAAAACTGGATCAACATCGATACAAAAAACTTTACGAGAGTCTTACGAAAAATTGAGAAAATATAATATAAACTATTGTGAAGTTATAAAAGGGTTTTATGAATATACTTTAACTTCAATGTTTATCAAGCATCCAGAGAATCATATTCTTTTTAAAAAAGAATTGGAATCAAGAAATATTGCTCCTTCAATATTAATTGAAGAATATCGAAACTATTGGAACAAAGTGTTTTTGAAAAACAAAGAAAAAACAATGATTTTTAGTTCAGAACATTTATCTCTTTTTTCCTTTGATGAGGAAAGCATGCTTAATTTCAAAATTTATTTAGATCAGTATTTTGCTGATTATTCTATTATTATTTACATTAGAGACCCTATAAATTGGTTAAGAAGCCAAGTTCAAGAAACTGTAAAAAATGGTCGGAGAGTATCAATAACTAAGTATTGTGATGACTTAATAGATAGTAAGGAATCGAGTCTTTATAATTATGAAAAATTACAAAAGTGGGGTAATGTGTTTGGTAAAGATAAAATTATAGTAAGACAATTTGATAGTGAACATTTTATTAACGGAAGATTAATTGATGATTTTCTTTATGCAGCTAATCTTGATTATAAAGCGCTTGAGCTAAAAGAAATAAAAGCAAACACAAGCATTGGATATTATTCAACCCTCTTTTTACAAACATTAAACCAATCTTTTCCAGTTTTAAAAAATAATCACATAAATAATGAACGAGGAATATTCCCCTATCATTTTGTATATAGAGTATATTCAAAAGATATTGATATTTATAAAAAATTACCTATAAATATAAATAAGGAACAAGCAGAAGTAATAAATAAAGAATTATTAAAAATCAATAAAATGATATATGGAGATTGTTTTATTCCTCTGATTAAAGCAGAAATACAGGAAGTAGAATCATTAAAAAATGAAGTAATTCCACGTAGCTATTTTGTGAAACTTATTAACAACTATAATCTTTTTATTGAGGAGTTGTTACATGATATGGAAAAAATTAAGGCTAACACAGAAAGAGAATCAAATATAAAATATCAATCAAAATTTTATTCTGTGTATTATAAAAGCTCAAAAAAATATAATGTTATTTTAAGAAATATATGTCTTTATTTGTTTTATAAAGTAATTGGACTTAAAGAGTTTGATAAAAATTATTACCTAAAAAGATATCCTCATGTTTGTGACAAAGTAAAAGATCCTTTGCTACATTTTATGCTTAGAGGTGTTTATAGAGGATATATGCCAAATAAGAAATTTTCAGTCAATAATTATATTGAAAATCATACTGAAATTATCCTAAATGGGAAAAATGCATTATTAGAATCAAATAAAGAACAAAAGAAAAGAAAGGTGTTTTAGTGGAAAATAAAATTTCTGTAATTATTCCAATTTATATAAATAGCAAAGCTAATGAAGTTAAAGAAGCACTTGAAAGTATTATTTCACAAACAAAAAAACCTGATGAAATTTTAATTATTATTGATGGTCCAGTTATTCAAGATGTAGATTTTGTTATAAGTACTTTTATAATTAAGAATCCTCAAATATGTACATTAAAAAGATATAGTAATAATTTAGGTATTGGGGTTGTTTTATTTGAAGGAGTTAAACAGTGTAAATATGATATAATCGCACGAATGGATTCTGACGATATAGCTGTTAGTAATCGGTTCCAAAAGCAGCTAGCAGTTATTAATGAAAAGAACGTAGATATTGTAGGCTCATATATTGGTGAATTTTATGAGTCGAAAACAGAAATAAGAAATATTAGAGTTGTTCCAATTAAGCATGATGATATTAAGAAGTTTTCTAAAAAAAGAAATCCTATGAACCATATGACAGTTATGTTTAAAAAAAATAGTGTAATTGATGTCGGAGGGTATTCACATATTGCTGGATTTGAAGATTATTATTTGTGGACAAGAATGCTTATAAATAATTCTAAATTCTATAATATTAATGAATGCCTTGTAATAACAAAATCAGGAGATGAAGTGTATAAAAGACGTGGGGGTTTGTCTTATATAAAAAATGAAATTTACTTTGAAAAGAAACTATTAAAAGCCCACTATATTACCTTCATAAGGTTTATAATAAACGTAGTTACAAGAGTATGTGTTAGAATTATACCAAATGGGTTACGTGGATTAATTTATAAAACATTTTTAAGAAGTTAAAGGATATTTATATAATGGAAAATTTATTTACTCTGGATGAAACTATTAACAAAGAAAACAGGGAGCAACTTATTAATCAAAAAGGGTGTGTAATTTGGCTTAGTGGATTATCAGGTGCTGGAAAATCAACTATTGCTATTTTGACACAAAAGCATTTACATAATCAGGGAAAACTAGTCTATTTGCTTGATGGTGATAATATTCGTTTAGGTATTAATTCCGACTTAGGGTTTACCATTAATGATCGAACTGAGAATATAAGACGAGTTGCACATATTGCTAAATTAATGGCTGATGCAGGAATGATAGTGTTGGTTTCCTTTATTACTCCAACAAAGAAAATACGCGAAGTGGCTAGCGATATCATAGGAGAAGATTTCCATCTTGTTTATATGAAAGCATCCCTTAAAACATGTAAAAAGAGGGATCCAAAAGGACTATATAAAAAAGTTGATAAAGGAGAGATAACTTTGTTTACAGGGATTACTTCTCCTTATGAAATGCCTTTACACCCTACCCTTATACTGGACAGTGAACAGTTTTCTAAAGAAGAGTGTAGTAATCAATTAACTTCATATATTATGACCATACAGAGAGGATAGTAGATGGACCACCTTAGTAAATTAGAAAGTAAAAGTATATATATTTTACGAGAAGCTTATTCACAATTTGATAATTTATGCATGCTTTGGTCAATTGGTAAAGATAGCACTGTGCTATTACATTTAGCTAGAAAAGCATTTT
>JAUUZV010000147.1 GCA_030592085.1 Clostridia bacterium
ATTATATGATAAAATAGCCACGAGAGAAGTCCTCCAATTATTGATTTTGTACTTGTTAGAATTTTATTAAATTAATTATATGGGATTTCTCTTTCTATGTATATCCCAAAACCATTTTACACTATCATTAATTTTCATATGTTGATAATATGATAATCGTTTCATATAATAGGAATATGAAAATTATAAAAAATATAACAGAAAAAATCATAAGTTCAAAAAGTATCTATAAAGGGAAAATTATTGATTTAGAAAAATTAACAGTTATTTTACCAAATGGGAAAAGTGCTACTCGTGAAATTATTAGACATAATGGCGCTTGTGCCATTGTTGCTTTAACAAATGATGAACAAATAATTATAGAGTATCAGTATAGAGCACCTTTTGATAAAATATTAATAGAAATTCCTGCAGGAAAACTTGATTGTGATGAAGACCCATTAGTATGTGCTAAACGAGAATTATTAGAAGAAACAGGTTATGTATCAAATAATTTTACATTTTTAACAAAAATTGCACTAGCTCCTGGATATTCAGATGAAGTTATTCATTTGTATCTTGCGAAAGATATCACTTTACGTAAACAAAATCTAGATGAGGATGAATTTTTGCTAGTTGAAAAAATACCACTAAAAAAAGCAAGAGAAATGGTTTTAAATGGAACTATTGAAAACTCTATTGCTGTAGCTGGTATTTTATTTGTTAGTAATATATTAAAAGGAGAAAAAAATGACACAGTTAAGTAGTAAAGTATTAGATTTTTTATTAACTTCACAAAAAAACGAGATTACTGAATATTATATATATCAAAATATTGCTAAACGTACAAAGGATGAACATAATAAAAAAGTTCTATATAAAATTGCAAAAGAAGAAAAAGCTCATTATGACTATTTTAAGAAATTTACAAAACGTGATGTTTCACCTTCAAAATTTAAGATATATTATTATACAATTATTTGTTTATTATTTGGACTAACCTTTGGTGTGAAATTAATGGAAAAAGGAGAAAATGGTGCAAATGCTGCTTACCTAAATGCTGCAAAAGAATTTCCTGAAATTATAAAAATAGCCGATGATGAAGATCGCCATGAACAAGAACTAATTAGTATTATTTCAGAAGAGCGTTTAGAATATATGGGTTCAATCGTCTTAGGTCTAAATGATGCTTTAGTTGAGTTAACAGGTGCATTAGCTGGATTTACCTTATCTTTACAAAATTCTCGTATTATTGCATTTATGGGATTAATAACAGGAATCTCCGCTTCATTTTCAATGGCTGCTAGTGAATATTTATCAACAAAAGCTGATGGTGGAGATAATGCCATAAAATCAGCTATCTATACAGGAATTGCATATGTAGTTACAGTTGCATTACTTATTCTTCCTTTCTTTTTAATAAGTAATTATATTATTAGTTTAATTGTTACAGTATTAATTGCAGTATTTGTTATATTAATTTTCAATTATTACATTTCAATTGCAAAAGATTATCCCTTTAAAAAGAGATTTTTTGAAATGGCGTTAATAAGCTTAGGTGTTGCCGCAATTTCCTTTGGGATTGGTTTTATTGTTAAACAGTTTTTTGGATTTGAAATATAGGATGTATATCATTTTGTTCAATTTTTAATTCATCTACAAATGGTTGCATTTTAGCTAAAAGGTCCATGTCAGCTAAACTATGTGCATCAGATGCAAAATGAAATAAACTGTTACATTCTTTTGCTATATGGTATATACGCATATAGGAATCATTTGTAAACTTATCTGTATGTCTATTCCAATTAGTAGCAAAGGTATCTGTATTTAATTCAATACTAATATTTTTTTCTTTTGCCATGTAAAAGCATTCACGTAATTCACTAGCTTCCATAGTATTTAAAATTTCATCGCCTCTATCAAAATATCCAAGAGGTAAAAAAGGATGAGCAATTCCATTTGCTACATCAAAGGTTATAACTTCTCTAAAGCGTTGTAATAAATTTTTTGCAATATCTTTTGTTTTTGTAATTCCTTTATCCTTATAATAATTAGTTAGCGAATGATTAGTAGGTGCTAAAACAAAATCAAACATGGAAGCACTTTCTTTACTTAACCCAATGTGACCATCCCCTAAATAATCAGTTTCACAACTTATTAATACCTTTACTCCATAAGTATCTTTTGGAATTTGTTTTTTTATTTGCATAATATGATTTATATCCTGGTCAACTTTATATGGATCTGACGTTCCTGGCATACCACGTTCCCAAACATGGTCAGTAAAATTCACTATTTTAATTCCTATTTGGCTAGCCTTTTTTAAAATATTAATAGGTATAAACTGTTCTTCATGGCTACAAAAGGATAAATATGTGTGCATGTGTCCATCATGATCAATAATCATTAATTAGTACTCCTTAATGTCTAATCCACATCGTCTACCATGGGTATTTATAACAGAACTTCCATGATATTCAATAGTATTCTCGTTAATAACTTTTGTAAATAAATGCTTACTTCTACTGTCAATTGATTTTTTATCATTATATTTTTCTTCATAAATTACATCACCTTCAATTATGATAGGCTGTAATAAATATTTTTGTTTAATTGCTTCACAAGTCTTTTCATAAATTAACTGTCTAGCTTTATTTGGATGAAGACATTCAGCATGAAATTGATCATATCCAATTTTAACAGTCGCAGTGAAAATATCTGGACTAAATGCTTTTGCTTCATCACACACAGCTTTATCTCCACTAACTAATAAAGCTGTAATACCATATTCACCTGCTTCATAAATAGCTGTGCCTACTTCCCCAATAAATTGACCATTTATTTTACGATGAGCAATCGCTTTATGACTTCCAGTATGATTTAGTACACCCGTCTTAGTTCCTTGCATAGCATGGCAACCTATAAATAACATATAGTCATACCCATCCCAACCTTGTAATTTAGAAACTGCTGGGTATCTAGCTGGAACATATAAAGCCCTCTCATCTAATGTTAAAAAATCAATGGAATCATGTCCTTCAATAATTTTAACTTTATTAGCACCACAATCAAAACACGCTTTTATTGCAGCATTAACTTCACCTGTCATTAACAATCGTTGATATTTATCTTTTTCACTTAGTGATTCATGTTTATCAAAATCCACAATACCACTAACTCCCTCTAAGTCAGTCCATATGAGAATATTCATATTGTTCTCCCTCATAATGTTAATATTTTTGTCACTATTATTATAACTAACTGTGGGAAAAAAAGTACATTTTTTTATATTTATTTAGTTAATTTTGATTTTCAAAATTGAGGTGTTATAATCATTGGCATACAAGGAGTACTAAATTATGCTAGAAGTAACTACTCTAACTAAGAAGTATGGCAAAGTTTTAGCTGTAGATTCCATTAGTTTTACGGTTAATCCAGGAGAAATTGGTGTTCTTCTTGGACCTAATGGTGCAGGCAAAAGTACCACCATTAAATCCATTGCTGGATTACTGCGTTTTGAAGGAACCATTTCAATTTGTGAACTTGATAACAAATCAATAGATGCAAAAAAAGTTTTTGGATATGTGCCAGAAACTCCTGCACTTTATGATGCCCTTACTGTATATGAGCATTTAGTTTTTATTGCCAAGGCATATGATTTGGATGAAGGTTGGCAAGAAGAGGCAGATAGATTAATGTCTATCTTTGATTTAACTGATAAAAAAGATAAAGTTGGAAAAGATTTATCAAAAGGTATGTGTCAAAAAGTTAGTCTATGCTGTGCTTTATTAATTAAACCAAAGGTTATTATGTTAGATGAACCAATGATTGGACTTGACCCCAAAGCTATTAAGGAGTTAAAAAAGATTTTACTCCAGTTAAAAAGTGATGGTTGTTCTGTACTTATAAGCACTCATATAATTGATAGCATAGAAGATCTATGGGATAAGGTTCTAATTTTACATAAAGGTAAATTTGCAGCAGTTAGAACACGTAGTGAAGTTAATAAAAGTCACGAATCAATTGAACAACTTTTCTTTAACGTAACAGAAGAAGGTGAATAATATATGCAGCCATTACTGTATATCATAAAGCGAACTTTAGTTAATACTATAAAAAACATTATCAAAAAACCATTGGTGCTAATTGGTTATACACTTGGAATATTATTTATTATATTTATTCTTGTTCTGTCATTTTTAGACTCTTCTTTTAATAGTTACGGAAGTTATGATCTATTTTTCTCTTTAATTGTTACAGCACTTTTTATATATGCTTATTTCACTTTAAAAAAAGGTATTGATAATGGAAGTAGTTTTTTTAGGTTAGCAGATGTTAATATAATATTTACAAGCCCAATTAAATCAAACAACATTTTAGTTTATGGCTTTTTAAAACAATTAACACAAATTATATTCTTTTCTATTCTTGCAATAATGCAAGTTCCAAACTTACGTCGGTTTTTTAGCATATCACAATCAGGTATTTTAATAATTTTAATTGGATTTGTTCTATATATGCTTACTTTGCCAATCATTTCCATGATTATATATAGTTATACATCAAAAAAACTTAACCGCCGTAAAATAGCAAAAATTACCTTAAATTTACTTTTTCTAGCAGTTCTTGTTAATGTGGTTTTTTCAATTATTAGTGAACAATCTCTTTTGGAAGGATTTACCATGGCCATGTCAAATACGTTTATAACTTATTTGCCTGTCATTGGATGGAATGGTCAAATTATTGCTTTTGCAATTAGTAAAATTACACCTTCTTTTTATATTTATTTAGGATTATCAGTTGGTTCGATTTTCTTATTAATTATGTGTTTATACCGTATGGAAAAAGATTATTATGAAGATGCTTTAGTTTCTACTGAATTTAAAGAAAGTATAATTTCTTCAAAGGTGAAAAATGGGTTTTTTGGTATAGGTTCCTCAACAAAAATAAAATCTGTTTCATTTACTTTTACAAGATCTGGTGCAATGACTATTTTCCAACGTTCATATCTTGAATTAAGAAAAACAGGTTTGTTATTATTTGATAAAGTAACTATAATGATTCTTGTTTTTGTAATTGTAATAAGAGTAGTTTTTTATGAAGGATCCATATTATTTGTTTTACTTATTTCTGTATATATTCTTCTTTTAAGTAGTGTTAATGGTCGTTTTACACAAGAGTTATCAAAACAGTATATTTTTCTAATTCCCGTTCATAATACTTCTAAACTTTTAGCAGTTACTGCTATGGCTAATTTTAAAAATTTATTTGATGGTTTCTTATTGTTTATAGTTGCAGGCTTTCTTTATAAGGAATCAATCCCACTTGTTATAATATGTGCTTTAACTTACGCTTCATTTGGTGCCATCTACTTGTACGGAGAAGTATTGGCAAGAAAACTATTTGGTACTGTTCATGCAAATGCTTTAAAAGTTTTCTTAAAGTTATTACTTACGATTTTCATATTAACACCTGGATTTGTTTTAGCCATTATCGTTTTGATTAATAGCCAATCATATTTCAATACTGTGTTAATATTACTTTCATACAATATATTTATGGCTACAATTTTATTATTAATATCTAGTACGATTTTTAAGTATATTGAATTAGGTTAATCTTTTATCTTTTTCCAAGAAAACAACAATTTTTCAGACTATACTCGAATAACTTGTATTTTTGTCATCTTTTTTAGATTATAACCTGTATTTCCCAATAATCTAATATATTACATATATTTGTTTATTAACACAAAAAAAGAGTCGCGAAATTCGCGACTCTTATATTTTGTTGTTAATTTCTCTAATTATTCAGCAAGTTTTTTATAAGTTTCATATCTCTCTTTTGCATCTTCTTCTGATTGCTTAAATAATTCTTTTGCTCTCTCTGGGAATGTTCTAGTTAATGAAGCATATCTAGTTTCACCCATTAAGAATTCTTGGTAATCTCCATCTGGTGCTTTTTGGTCTAAGATGAATTTTTTACCTTCTGCTTCTGGATTGAAACGATAATTATTCCAATAACCTGTTTGTACAGCTAATTTTTCTTCTAATTGAACTTGAGCCATTCCTTTTCTGATTCCATGATTAATACATGGTGCATAACAGATAATAAGTGATGGTCCACGATAACTTTCAGCTTCTTTAACTGCTTTAATAAACTGTGACTGGTTAGCTCCCATAGCACACTGTGCTACGTATACATATCCATAAGACATGGCCATTAATCCTAAGTCTTTTTTCTTAATTGGTTTACCAGCAGCTGCAAATTTTGCAACAGAACCAGTTGGTGTCGCTTTTGAAGCCTGACCACCAGTGTTTGAGTAAACTTCAGTATCAAATACTAATACATTAACATCTTCACCAGATGCTAGTACATGGTCTAATCCACCGTAACCGATATCATAAGCCCAACCGTCTCCACCAACAATCCACTGTGATCTCTTAATCATATAGTCTTGTTTTTCAATTAATTCATCAGTAATTTCATTAATGTCTTTACCACCAACACAAGCAGCACTTCGTTTTTGTAATTTGCCCATAAATTCATCTTTTATTGCTCGTGTGTTTTCACCTATATATCTGTTATCAATCCATTTTTGAGCTATTTCTTGTAGTCCATCA
>JAUUZV010000223.1 GCA_030592085.1 Clostridia bacterium
AAAGTTGGTTCTATTAATTTATCTCCAAGAGGAGATTGGAGAATGCCATCTGATGTTAGTTCAAAACCGTGGCTTGACGAATTGGAGTAAATAAATGGATATTATTACAATTAGATTAAGTGACAATAAACTTATAATGCTAGATCAAAGAAAATTACCTGGTGAAATTTCATATTATACAGCTAAAACAAAAGAGCAAGTTTTTTATGCCATAAAAGAGATGGTTGTTAGAGGTGCACCGTTAATTGGAGTAACTGCAGCTTATGGTATGTATATCTCATATTTAAATGGTGATAAATTGCAAGTTACAGCCGATTATTTAGCAAAAGCTAGGCCAACAGCTGTTAACCTTACATGGGCAATTGATAAAATGATGACAGCTTATTATGAAGAACGAGATCTTTTAGATCAAGCCAAAGCCATACATCAAGAAGATGTGGATACAAATTTTGCTATTGGAAATTATTTAATTAAATTACTTGGTAGCAAAAGAAATATTTTAACTCATTGTAATGCTGGAATACTAGCTACTACAAAATATGGAACAGCTACTTCTCCTTTTTATATTGGAAAAGAAATGGGAATTAATTATAAAGTATATGCAGATGAAACTAGACCAAGGTTGCAAGGTGCTAGTTTAACCGCTTTTGAATTAATGGAATATGGAATTGATGTTACTGTTATTACAGATAATATGGCTGCTCATTTTATGAGCAAAGGTTTAATTGAAGCTGTAATTACAGGTTGTGACAGAGTGGCTGCCAATGGTGATGTGGCAAATAAAATTGGCACATTAAATGTATCTATTATTGCAAAGTATTATAACATTCCAATGTATATAGCTACTCCAACTTCTACTATTGATATGTCTCTTGAAAGTGGTAAATTAATACCTATTGAAGAAAGAGAACCATGGGAAGTTACAAGTCGTTTTGGAAAACAAACAACTCCTGATGGTGTCAAAGTATTAAATCCTGCATTTGATATAACACCTGCAAATAATATAACTGCTATTGTCACTGAAAAAGGAGTTATTTATCCACCATTTACAAAAAATCTTAGAGAACTCTTTTTAATAGATTCTGATTAAAGGAGCATTATGAAAAAAGTTGATATAAATTGTGATATGGGTGAAGGTGGGTCATTTGATCAATCCATTATGAAATATATTAAAAGTGCTAATATTGCATGTGGATATCACGCAGGCAGTCTAGAATTAATGAAAAAAACAATTTATATGGCAAAGTCTGAAAATGTAGTAGTTGGTGCTCATCCTGGATATGACGATTTAGAGAATTTTGGCCGAAAAGAATTAAATTATGAATATGATTTAGTCATAGCAATAGTACTTCAACAATTACATACATTTTATAAAATAGCATGTTCTGAAGGTGCTAATATGTCTTATGTAAAATTACATGGAGCTTTATACAATCGTGTAGCAACTGATAGCATACTAGCAGAAAAACTACTTTACTACATAACTCTAGAATATCCTGGAATTTCTTTTTTATCATTAGCTTTATCACCAATGCAAAATGTTGCAAAAAAAATGGGAATCGATTGTTATCATGAAGTGTTTGCTGATAGAGCATATGAGAATGACGGGACTTTAGTATCACGAAAAAAAGAGGGTTCACTTATTACTGATGTTAATAATGTTAAAAAGAGAGTATATCAGATGGTGTCAAAACAGAGTGTAAATAGCATTAATTCAAAGAATATACCAATTATTTGTCAATCAATTTGTGTTCATGGTGACTCGAAAAATGCATTATCTTTATGTAAGGGTATTAATGAATATTTATCATCAAAAGGAGTAATTATTGAAAGTTACATGTGAATATTCAAAAATGGGAAGTAATCATGTGTTTGTGAGATTTTCCCATGTGATAAATAAAGAAATAAATCAATTTATTCGTGAAGTATATAAAACATTGATTATAAAACAACCTAAAGGTTTTATAGAAGTTTATTTTGCTTATTCAAGTTTAACTGTTCAATTTGATTTAACAAAAACTTCATACAAAGTTATGAAAAAAGACATATCACAAATAATAGGAGATACAACAATTTCAAAAATCACTTATGGAAATGAGATTATTATTCCTATAACATATAATAAAGAAACAGGACCTGATTTAGATTATGCAAGTGATTATCTTAACATTTCTAAGGATGAAATTATTAATATACATAGTAGTGGTCAATATATGGTATATATGATTGGCTTTTTACCTGGATTTTGCTATTTAGGTGGTTTAGATAGTAGGATTCATTTACCAAGAAAGAAAACACCAAGAGTATTAATTCCTAAAGGGAGTGTAGGTATTGCAAATTCACAAACAGGTATTTACCCATTGGATAGTCCAGGAGGATGGCAGATTATTGGGAAAACAAATAAAAAGTTATATAGTCCAAACGATGAACAACCATTTTTACTAATACCAGGAGATATTGTAAGGATAATGAAAACATGATAAGAAATGTACTAAAAGTGATAAATCCAGGGATATATACACTACTACAAGATAATGGGCGAATTGGTTATCGTAATTTTGGTGTACCTATTTCAGGTGCTGTAGATAAAAAAGCATTAAATCAAGTTAACTACTTAGTAAATAATCCAGCTAATTCACCTTGTCTTGAAATTTTATCAGTTGGTATTGAGTTATTAACATTAGATGATTGTTATATAGCATTTACAGGGGCTAATTCTACTATACTAGTTGATCAAAAGATTGTGAAATCTTATGAAACTCTATTAATTAAAAAAGGACAGTTAATAACTATTAGTGAAATAAAAAGTGGTTTGAGAACATATTTAGGAGTTAATGGAGGATTCGTATCTGACTTATATATGGGTTCAGCTTCTATTAATGAACAGATTTTAATTGGTAATCGTCTTAAAAGAGATGAAATATTATCTACGTATAATTCACATAATGAAATAGACATTATTAGTTTAAAAAGACCAGATTATACTAATCATTATAGAGTTATTGTAGGGCCTGATATACATAAGTTTTCATCAATTGAAATTAAGAAATTCTTTAAAAATTCATATAAAGTAACTACAAAATTAAATAGAATGGGAATTAGTCTTTATGGTGAAGTAATTTCACATATTGATAGTGCAGATGTATTAAGTCATCCAGTAATATTTGGAAGTATTCAAATTCCAGCTGATGGACAACCAATAATTTTGTTAGCCGATGGACAAACAACAGGGGGATATGCAGTTATTGGAAATATATGTGATGAGGATTTGTATAAGTTAGGGCAAGCGAAAACAGGTGATTTAATAACATTTTCGAAAATAAATGGATAAATTATTGATTTTTATTTTTGTTATTCTCTTCTGAACCTGAAAGATTAAAACTACTGCTAACACTATGTTCAACATTTTGGTATGCTTCATGTTTATT
>JAUUZV010000176.1 GCA_030592085.1 Clostridia bacterium
CTAGTGAAGCCATAGCTTTAATTGTGGGAATAAAGATTTCTTTTTCACAAAGTTTAGCTAATTCTTCATCATATATTTTACTTGGGCTAAAAGCACCCATTCCTCCTGTATTTAGCCCTTGGTCATTGTCAAGAGCTCTTTTGTGATCTTGTGAGGAAATCATTGGATAAATTGTCTTACCATCAGTAAAAGCTAACACAGTCACTTCACGACCTGTCATAAATTCTTCTATTACAATTGTTTCCCCAGATGAGCCAAACTTTTTATCACTCATCATCTCCTTACATGCCTTTATTGCTTCATCAAGTGTATTAGCTATAATAACACCTTTACCAAGTGCTAATCCATCAGCTTTAATAACAATTGGCATTGCTTGATTTTTTAAATATTCAATGGCTAAATTAACATCACTAAATACTTCATAATTTGCTGTGGGAATAGAATTATCACTCATTAATTGTTTAGAAAATGATTTACTAGCTTCTAAAATTGCAGCATTTTTTTTAGGGCCAAATGCTCTAATTCCTTCTTTTTCCATTTCATCAACCATACCTAAAGCTAATGGATCATCAGGTGCTACAAACACCATGTCAATTTGCTCACTTTTTACAAAGGCAATCATCCCTTGTATATCAGTAGCTAAAATATTAACACATACCGCTAATTTAGAAATACCTCCGTTCCCAGGAGCACAATAAAGTTTTGTTACTTTTTTACTTTGATTAAGTTTCCAGATTATAGCATGTTCTCGTCCACCGCTACCAACTACTAATATTTTCATATAGAATCCTTTATTTATTTTTATTTACAATATGTATTGTTTGTTCTTTAGTTTTAACATCAATCATTTTAACCATTAATGATACTTTATTATCATCATCTAAATACTCCCAAAATATTGATGCATTTTCTTTAATTGAATTATACAAAGGAACAGTATATGGTTCACCTGTAAATGATGGTAATGGGTCTCCATCATCGTTATATGTTGTTATACAATGACCAATTCCTTTTATAAATGAACTATATTGGAAAAGTGATTTCATCTCGTTTTTTTCATTATTATTAATGGTTTTGAGAATTGATAATTTATATGTCAATTCATCAGCATTAATAACACCTGAAATTCTAGGTGTGAAATTTGGACCATCTGGTTCATAACATCTAGTTTCTAAAGCATTAGAAAAAGATTTGTTATTTTTTAAGTATTCATAAATAGTTTCTGTTTGATCTCCATTAGTAATAATATGATACTGGTTAAATACTTTACAAGGATAGTAAATTATTAAACTAGGATCTAACAATTTACTTTCATCATACGCTTTAGTTCTAACAAATAGATTGTCTTTTTCAAAAATCCTATTTTTCGAATTAGGGCTTCGTCCCATAATCCAATAAACTTGTATTAAACTTTTTTTATCAGGTGACATACCTATAACTATTCCTCTACCAGGATAGATAGAATATTTTAAGTTATTTTCTTCAGTTTTTAAATTCATAACAGCTCCCTTTCTTTAATGATGAAATAATCTCTTACCTGTATTAACCATTACAATACCATATTCATCACATGCATTTTCTACTAAAGAATCTCTTACTGAGCCACCTGGTTGAACTACAAACCTAACTCCACTTTTATATGCTCTGTCAATATTGTCTCTAAATGGGAAGAAGGCATCAGAACCTAATGATACATTTGTCAATTTTTTCAACCATTCACTTTTTTCTTCTTTAGTTAATTTTTCTGGAATTGATATAAAAAACTCTTTCCAATAAGCTAACTCTTGTGGTGATAATTCATCTAAAAGATACATATCAATTGCATTATCACGCTCTGGTCTTTTTATTCCTTTAACAAATTGTAAGTTAAGTACTTTTGGATGTTGTCTTAAAAACCAATTTTCTGCTTTTTCTGCAGCTAATCTAGTACAGTGTATTCTAGATTGTTGTCCAGCTCCACAACCAATGACTTGACCATCATAAACTAAACAAACAGAATTTGATTGTGTATATTTAAGAGTAATTATTGAAAGTAATAAATCAAGTTTTACGCTTTCTGGTAGATTTTTATTTTTAGTTACTATGTTTGTTAATTCACTAGCTTTAGGAATGTAATTATTTCTGTCTTGTGAAAAAGTAATTCCAAATATATTTCTTACTTCTTCTCCTTTAAAATCATAATTTTCATCAATTTGTACAACGTTATATTTTCCACCTTTTTTGGCTAAGAGAATTTCTAGTGCTTCTTTACTATATGATGGAGCAATTACACCATCTGATACTTCTTTTTTTATTAATAGAGCAGTGGCTTTATCAACTTTATCACTTAACGCAATCCAATCACCAAAGGAAGACATCCTATCAGCTCCTCTAGCTCTAGCATATGCACAAGCAAGTGGTGATAATTGTATTTTTCCAACAAAATATGCTTTTTTCATAGTTTCACTTAGTGGTTTACCTATAGCCGCTCCAGCTGGTGAAACATGTTTAAAAGATGCAGCACTAGCCATATTTGTAGCTTTTTTTAGTTCTTTTACAAGTTGCCATGAATTAATAGCATCCATAAAGTTTATATAACCTGGATTACCATTTAAAACTTTAATTACGTCATCGTTAAATTGAAGTTTTGCTTTTTCTTGTTGCGGATTACATCCATACTTTAATTTTAGTTCACCCATTTTTACTCCTTAGACAAATTTTATTGGTTTATCACTTTTAATAACTTCTCCAATAATATATCCATTGTATTCATTAGCAATTTTTTCGCTATCACTTTTATTTACTGCTATAACCATTCCAATTCCCATGTTATAAGTATTGTACATACTATTATTATCAATTTTCCCCATATCTTGTAATAGATTGAAAATAGGAAGAACAGGCCATGACCCTTTTTGAATATTAGCTCCTAAACCCTCTTTTAGCATTCTTGGAATATTTTCAATAAATCCACCACCTGTAATATGTGAAATACCTTTAACTTCATATTTATCAATAATATTAAGGATTTTTTTTACATAAATAGTAGTAGGAGTTAATAAGCTTTCTCCAATGGTCATATCTAATTCATCATAATATTTTGATAAGCTTTTTTTATCTTCACCAACTACTTTACGAACTAGTGAAAATCCATTACTATGTACACCACTTGATGGTAATCCTATTAAAATATCACCATCTTTTATATTATTTTTATCAATTATTTTTTCTTTATCAACTACACCTACAGAGAATCCAGCTAAATCATATTCATCAAGTTTATAAAATCCTGGCATCTCAGCTGTTTCTCCACCAACTATGGCACAATCAGATTCTATACAACCAGTGGCAATTCCTTTTACAATTTGTTCGATTTTTTCAGGGTAATTTTTACCACATGCAATATAATCAAGGAAAAATAGTGGTTTAGCTCCTGAACAAATAATATCGTTAACACACATTGCAACTGCATCAATTCCTATAGTATCGTGCTTATCTAATATAAAAGCCAATTTTAATTTTGTACCTACACCATCTGTACCTGAAACTAATACGGGTTGTTTATATCCTGATAAATCAGGTAAATATAATCCACCAAATCCACCTATATCAGCTAATACATTACAATTCATGGTTTTAGCAATATGTTTTTTCATGAGTTCTACGCTTTTGTATCCAGCTTCTACGTCAACTCCAGCTTTCTTATATTGATTCATAATATCTCCTAGCCACAATTATTCTTTTCCATTTCATCTGGTACTTCCATAGGATATTTCCCATTAAAACAAGCTGTACAAAATCCTAAATTAGATCCAATAGGTGTTTTAAGTAATCCTTCTAAACTTAAATATTCTAAACTATCAGCTCCAATTAATTGCCTGATTTCTTCAACAGAACTAGTCGATGCAACTAATTGTTTTCTTGTTGATGTATCAATACCAAAGAAACACGGATATTTATATGGTGGTGAACTAATTCTCATATGAACCTCTTTAGCTCCTGCTTCTTTTAACATTGTAACAATTTGTCTAGTAGTTGTTCCCCTCACAATAGAATCATCAATCATTATAACTACTTTACCTTTTATTTCACTTTTTATAGGGTTGAATTTAATTGAAACACCTCGTTCTCTTTGTGTTTGTTCAGGTTGTATAAAGGTTCTACCAACATAGCGATTTTTAAGTAGTCCATGTCCATATGGAATTCCACTCTCTCTAGAATATCCTAAAGCTGCATCAAGTCCTCCAGAAGGAGCACCTATAACAATATCAGCTTTTATTGGATGTTCCCTTGCTAATATTCTTCCCGCTTCAATTCTTGCCATATGGGTGCTAACTCCATCTATAACACTATCAGGTCGTGCAAAATATACATGTTCAAAAATACAAAGTGTTGATTTTACTTGTTTTTCAGCTTTATGGCTTTCAAGATTACCATCTTCATCTATTAATACAATTTCTCCTGGTTCAATATCTCTTATGAATTTTGCACCTACTGCATCTAGAGCACAACTTTCAGATGCAATTACATAAGAATGTTCAATTTTTCCTAAACATAATGGTCTAATTCCACGTGGATCTCTCATTCCTACTAATCGCTTTGGTGTAATCATGGTTATAGCATATGAACCTTTTATGTCAGACATTACTTTTTTAAGAGTATCAGCAATATTAGAACTCATTACTCTATATCTAGAAATTAGATTTGCAATAACCTCAGTATCATTTGTTGATTGAAAAACCGCACCTTGATTTTCTAATTCTTCTCTAAGTTCAGTAGCATTAATTAGATTTCCATTATGTGCTAAAGCCATATTACCATTACGATATCGTAAAACTAATGGTTGAGCATTTATAACAGATGAATCTCCCGTTGTAGAATATCTCACATGTCCAATGGCAATATTCCCTTTTAGATGATCTAATAATATTCTATCAAAAACTTCAGGAGCTAAACCCATATCTTTATGACATAAAATTGTAGGGCCATTTTTAACAGCAATACCAGCACTTTCTTGTCCTCTATGTTGTAATGCATATAATCCATAATATACCATTCTAGATGTGTCAAATTTGTCATTATTAATAATACCAAATACTCCACAGGCTTCTTTTTGTTTTTCCATAATATAATCAG
>JAUUZV010000217.1 GCA_030592085.1 Clostridia bacterium
AATTTCATAAAATTTCCAGCTTCAATTAATTCATAATCATTCCAGTTTGTGGCAATTTGACAATCAGCCATTAGTATTCTACTCCTTTTCGCGCTTTTATACCTTGGTCATATGGATGTTTAACACAAGTTATATCACTTACATAATCAGATAATTCAATTAACTCTTTTGGTGCATTTCTCCCTGTTAAAACTACTTCTAAATTTTTTGGTTTACTTTGTAAAAAACTAATTAATTTATCAATATCTATTATTTTTTCATTTACAGTACTTATAATTTCATCAAAAACTACCAAGTCAAATGATTCACTTTTAATTAAATCAATAGCTTGTAAAAAACCTTCTTTATGTTGGGTAATATATTCTTTTTTCTCCGATTCATTCATATAAAAATAAAATTTCTTTTTATCAGTACAATGAATAATAGTTACATTAGGAAGTTTTTCAATTATTGAAATTTCACCTGAAGGAATAGCTTTTTGCATTTGTACAAATAGCACTTTTTTATTATAACCTAAACTTCGCACCATTAAACCTGTTGCTGCAGTTGTTTTACCTTTTCCATTTCCTGTGTAAATATGTATTAATCCAGACATCATAACTCCTTATTTATCATAATTTAGTCCAAAATATTCTCGTAATATATCCTTAGCTATTGGAGCTGTATATGAACCCCATACACCATGTTCTATAACTACTGCAATGGCAATTTGGGGGTCATCTATTGGTGCATAACAAATAAATACTCCGTTAGATGATTCATTTGCTTCTTTACCTGTTTCAGCTGTACCAGTTTTACCAGCTACTTCAATTGGAAAATCTGTAAAAATCTTCTCAGCAGTACCATCTAAAACAACCTCTCCCATTGCCTCTTTAATAATTTCAAATGTTTTTTCTTCCCATGGAATTTGTGTAAAATTAGTTTCACCCTCATATACAATCTCACCATACTTATTAATTGCTTTGCTAATAATAAATGGTGTAAATAATTTTCCCCCATTAGCTAATGCAGCTGTATAATTAGCCAACTGTAATGGTGTGTAGTTATGATACAGCTGGCCAATTGACGATTGTGCAGTATCTGCTATATACCATTTTTCAAACTCTTTTGAATATTTATATGTAGGATTAGATCTTATACCAGTTGCTTCACCATATAAATCTATTCCAGTTTTAGTTCCTAAACCGAATTGTTCTGCCCAATTATTAATTGCTTCAATTCCAGTATCAACTCCTAGAATATAGAAAAACATATTACAACTTGTTGAAATAGCCTCTTTAACATCTAACCATCCATGTGTAAACCAATAACCAGACATTACATATTCTAAGCAATAAAAATCCCAATCACCAATAACTTTATGACCTGTATCTAAAATTTCTGTATTTTCATCAATTATCTTTTCCTCAAGTCCTGCAATAGCAACAATAGGTTTAAATGTTGAACCAGGTGTATAAGTCTCTTGTATGGCTCGATTTAACATAGATTTAGCAATATTATCTGTAAAAGCTTCATAAATTCTATCTCTGGATTCCTGATTGTTATGAATAAACCAATTAGGATCATAAGTTGGATAACTAGCCATAATTAAAACTTCACCAGTTTTTATATCTATTGCAACAACTGCCCCTGCATTGGCATCTTTAAAATTTCTAGTATCATCTTCTTTTGCTTTATTTTTAATAATTTCAATATTACTTTGTATTGATTCCATTGCAATTTTCTGTAAATTCATATCTATTGTTAGATAAATATCACTTCCATCAATAGCTTTTTCTCCACCTACTTCAGATAAAATCGTACCAGTTTCATCAGTTATTACATCAATATATCCATTAGTTCCCTTTAATAGCGTTTCAGCAAAACTCTCTACTCCTGTCTTGCCAATAATATCATCTGCTCTATAGCCAAATTCAGTAACATCATTAGGTGTCACCATTCCTACATAACCTAAAACATGAGCTATATCAGTTACTTGTCCATATTCTCTTGTCATTGATGGCATAATGGTTAATCCTTTAATTTTGTGTCTGTTTTCTGTTACCATTGCTAATGTTTCTTTTGATATGTCTTTTGAAATTAGCAATGCTTCTCCCTCGTACCAAAACCATCTATTTTTTAATATTTCATATCTAATTGTTATAACTTGTTTAATTTGCTCGTCAGTATAATCATCACTTATTTCAAAAAATTCTTGTAGAAACTTAAAAAATAATTTTCCATCAGTTATTAAATTCTCTTCTTTTTGATTAAAGTAATCTATATTCATTTGCCAATTAGTAATTTCTTCTTCTGTTCTATAACTATTAAACTGCTTATTCTCAACATCATAAAAGTATATAAGTTGATTAGTAGAAATTTCCTGGTTTCCATCAAGTATGGTCATAAGGTATAAAATAGCTTCATTTAACTCTTCAGTTGATTTATAAACTCTAGATAAGTATAAATTAAAACTTTCCACATTATATGCTAATAGGGAGCCATTAGAATCATAAATATTTCCTCTTATTGCTTGTTCTTCAAAACTATGAGAATAATTCTTTATTGTGCTTTGGTAATAATCTTCTCCATCAACAATCTGCATAAAATATAATCTAACCAACAAACTAACAACTAAAGCAGTAAAGATAGAAACAATTATTATAAATCTTAGCGAAGAATTTTCTCTCATCTCATACCTCCCACATCACTTACTACTTTACTCACTGTAAATATTGATTTTAATAGGAAAAATAGTGATACCAGCGTAAACGCTACTAAATAATATATTCCACTTATAAGAGACGCTTTATTTATAATATTAAATTTAGTAGTTATTTCAGTAAGAGGTAACTCATAAAAAGCTTTTGTTAATGAAAAAATATATCCTGAAGCAAATCCAAATAATGACAAGTATAAAATATTTCCAAGTTTAGCTAATTTGTTGACTCCCCAAACACTAACTGTTGCTAATAAAAAAATTATTGAATATTGGAAAAACACATGAGAATATAATAAATCACATAAAATCCCATATGATAAAGCTACAACCAATGTTTGTTTCTTTTCTTTATTAAATGCAGCAATCATCACAACTACTAATAAAAAATTAGGAGAAAATCCATTGATTCCAAACCATTTTGAAAAGAAAGGATGGAAAATCAAAAATATTAAAAACAGTAAAATGTGCTTAGCACTATAATTATGCATTTATTTTTCTTCCTTAGTTACTAAAATAAAAGCTTCTTTTAATGAATTAAACTCTACTAGTGGTCGTAAATATGCATATCTCTTAGTTAAGTCAAATTCATTAAAGACTTCATCAATTGTGCCAATAATTATTCCTTTTGGATAAAGTCCTCCAAGTCCAGATGTTTCGATAATATCACCTGTTTGAATTGTTACATCGCTTGGAATATTTTCAACAATTAACAGTCCATATTCTTTTATATCAACACTACCTCTAATACTAACTAATCCACCATCACCCTTCATAATCCAACCACTAATTCCACTATACTCATCAATTATTGGTATAACTGTAGAGGTTGTTGCATTAACTAAATAGATTCTACCTATGAGCGCATTATTTGAAGCGATAACTGGACTGTCTATTTTTATATCATCTAATAATCCCACATCAATTTGCATTTCATAGTTAAAATTACTAGGATTAATTGATAAAATATTTGTCCCAACTAATTTATATGAGCT
>JAUUZV010000150.1 GCA_030592085.1 Clostridia bacterium
AATGATTTTAGCTGAACAACTTGATTTACCTGAATTATATGAATCAGTCATGAAAAACATGGATTTAATGTTTCATTACTTAGAACCTAATGGATCTGTTTTTACACAAAATTCTGTTAGAGTGGATAAAGGCGAGGGAATGCCTAACAAAGCTTTCTATCCTACTAGTTATTATCACATCTATTTAAAAATGGCATATTTATTTAATAATGAACAATATGCCCAATTTGCCCATTTAATATTTGATAGTTCTCTACGAAATGGACGAGGAATTCCTAATGCTTTGTGGCTTTATATGTTACATGAAGATTTAAAAACCTTTGAGATAGATTTAAAACCTCTTCCTGATACATATGAAAAGTTCTATGAACCATCTAATATAGTTAGATCACGAAGAAAAAACCTAGGAGTAACTATATTGGGTAATTCTAATAATTTCTTATTTGTTACAAATAATCAAATGAGATGTTATGTGAGGATGTGTTCTTCTTTCTTTGCAATTGCTCAGTTTAAACCAAAAGAAATCATTAAAACAACATCTGGATATCAGTTGACTTTTAATGCACATGGAAGATACTTATTACCATTTAATGAAAAACAATCAACTAGTGAATTTGAAAAAATGGATCATAGTAAAAGAGAAACCACTAATCATCTTGATTTAGACTACACTGTTGATATTACCTTATTAGACAATGGAGTAAAGTTAGATATAAAAACAACTGGTTGTGATAAGGTGCCTTTTAAACTTGAGTTTTGTTTAACAGGTAATTGCGTAATAAAAGGTGAGAAGTTTATAGCTAAAGGAAAACCCGGAGATAGTCTAATTGTAGGTGATGATTACATAGATGCCTTTGTTGGCAATGATGGAATAACAATTGGTCCAGGATTCATGGAACATTATTATACAGATGATATGAGAGGGTCAGTACCAAAGAGTAACAGTGACTTTACCATATATAATACTGGTTATACTAATATTAATAAAACAATTTATATTACGGAGACATTATGAAAAAGAAATATGAAGGCATTGAAGAAATTGAAATGCACTACTTAGATGAACCTGAAAAACATTTAGGATCTATATCTGTTCCTATTTACCAAACATCACTATTTTCTCGTAAAAAGGGAGACTATGGTTATCGTTATTCGCGTATTTCTAATCCTACAATTGAAGTGCCAGAAAAGAAATTAGCGAAAATGGAAAAAGGTGATGATGCACTGTTGTTTTCTTCTGGAATGGCAGCAATTACTTCTGCAATAATGTATTATGTGAAAAGCCAATCACATATTGTTTGTGTAAAAGATGTATATTTATCAACTGAAAATTACATTAGCAAATACTTAAATGAAAAATTTGGTGTGGAATCATCATTTTTTAATGGAGGTAACTATGAGGAATTTGAGAGTGTATTACAAGATAACACAGATATAATATATCTTGAAACATGTGTATCTAATGTTTTTACAATTCCACATATTGAAAAAATTTGTATTGAAGCTAAAAAACGAGGTGCTAAGGTAATTGTAGATAATACTTATGCTACTCCCATATTTTGCAACCCAATAGAATTAGGAGCAGATATAGTAGTTCATTCTTGTAGTAAATATATTGGTGGACATAGCGATATCATTGGTGGGGTATTAGTAGCTGATGCACATACTATACAGTCTATTAAACATAATGAGCGCTCAATGCTAGGGGCGTGTATAGACCCACATCAAGCATGGCTTATTTTACGAAGTTTACGAACATTACATATTAGGATGGAAAAGCATATGGAAAATGGATTAGCTCTTGCAAATTATCTAAATAAACACCCGAATATTGATGAGGTAATTTACCCTGCTCTAGAAAATCATCCACAACATGATTATGCAGAGCATATTTTTAAAGGATATCCAGGTCTTTTCTGTTTTATACCAAAAGGAGGTATAAAAAAAGCTAAAGAGTTATATAACTTGCTACAGTATCCAGAAAAAGGACCAAGCTGGGGAGGATTTGAAACATTAACAAATACTCCTGGATTTTGGGAAGGTATTGGAAATGGACGAAATTCAGATATAAAGCAAGGAAGTATTAGAATTTCAGTAGGATTAGAAGATATAAACACTATTATTAGTGATTTTGAACAGGCTTTCAATAAAACATATATATAAAGGAGAAAAATAAATGAAGATGATTAAAAAATTAACACAGACATTTGGTGTCAGCGGTAGAGAAAAAGAAATTAACAAGGTAATTATCGAATTAGTAAGAGATTACGCTGATGAAATTACCACAGATGGAATTGACAATGTAATTGTTTATAAAAAGGGATATGGCGAAAATAAAAAGAAAATTATGTTTTCAGCTCATAAAGATGAAATTGGTTTTATGGTTATGAATGTTAATGATAATGGTTATATAACTGTTAGAGGTGTGGGAGGAATTAATGTTGCCACCACTGTAGCTCAAAAAATAAGATTTCAAAATGGAACTATTGGTGTTGTAGGTTTTAAGAAAGGTTTAGGCAAACTTGAAGGTGGAGTACTAGATATGTATGTTGATATTGGTGCAAAAGATAGAAAAGATGCTTTGAAAAAGGTTAAACCTGGAGATGTTGCTAGTTATATTGGAGAAGTGACTAAATTATCAAATAATCGTATTGCATCTAAAGCACTAGATGATCGTATTGGATGTTATATAAATATTCAAGCACTAATGTTACTTGATAAACCATATAATGATTGTTATTTTGTATTTTCTTCTCAAGAGGAGTTAGGATTAAAAGGAGCTATAGTTGCTTCTAGAGTTGTTAAACCAGATTATGGTATAGCTCTTGATATAACAGGGTCTTATGATACTCCTGAATCTAAAGATGGAAACATGAAACTAGGTGGAGGTGCTGCAATTAAAATGATGGATAGATCAGTTATTTGCCATGAAGACTTAGTAAAAACAATGGTAGAAATTTGTGAAGACGAAAAAATTAAGTATCAATTAGATATTTTAGCAGGTGGAGGAACTGATGCAGGTGCAATGAATACTTCTAATTATGGTGTAAGAGCAGGTGGCATTTCAATTCCAACAAGAAATGGACATGGACCTGTTGCTATTGTTGATTTAAATGATGTAAAAGCATGTATTTCTTTGGCAGCAAAATTAGCTGATACTGAACTTGCATAGAGGTGAAAAAGAGGAATATAAAGGCAATAAAGGTTATATTTTTCACATATGTTAGTATCTGGTAATATGTTATCATTGTTATATGCAAAATGTTTGTATCATATGAACAAAAAATCTTTACACTCTTTGTTTATATTGATATAATTGAGCAACGAGTGTAAGTATATTCGTATTATGGGGGATTTACCGTGGGAAACGGTTTATATATCCAAATTTTAATTAAGGCTGGTGATTAATCAAATGGATACTGCTACAACAGTAAAAAGATATCATAAGAATCAGAAAAAGATTTTGACCAAAACTAATATTATGTTGTACTTAATGATTACTGTACCACTGTTATTGTATTATGTATTTAAATACATACCAATGCCAGGGGTTATAATCGCATTTCAACAATATTCTTTGGCAGGATTTAAATACTGGGTAGGTACTAATAACTTTAAAGCTATTTTTAGTACATATTTCTTCTGGGAGGCATTTAGAAACAATTGGGTGTTTGTAGGATTTGGTTACTTTTTTGTTACACCATCTCCAATAATCTTTGCATTACTTATTAATGAAATAAGAGTTAGATGGTATAAAAAGACAGTACAAACAATTTCAACATTACCTAACTTTGTTACTTGGGTTGTTATTGGAGGATTATTTATTCAATTATTATCACCTTCAACAGGGTATATTAACTTACTTATAAGATTTTTTGGTGGTACACCAATATTCTTCATGTCAAGAGCAGCATTATTCCCATGGTTATTTACATTCATGAGAATATGGAAAGGTGTTGGATATGGAGCTATTATTTATTTAGCAGCCCTATCAGGGATTGATCCTCAGTTATATGAGGCTGCAGTTATTGATGGAGCTAATAAATTAAGACAAGTTTGGCATATTACATTACCTGGTATTAGAAATACTATTCTTGTATTAATTGTTCTATCCTTTTCACATGTATTAAAAGGCTTTTTTGAACCAATTTTTGTTTTAAAAAATCCTATGAATAGAAGTCGTTCTGAAATCCTAGACACATATATATATACTATTGGGATTTTACAAGGGAAATTTAATATAGCCACAGCTGTTGGTTTATTTAAATCATTAATATCTATGTTCCTACTGTTTTTTGCAAATTTCTTAAGTAAGAGATTTACTGAAGACGGCAGAAGCATTTTATAGGGGGAAATAAATTATGTTAAAAAGATCTACAGGCGAGAAAGTGTTTAATGTTTTTAATTTAATCGGTTTCTTCGTATTCACATGTTTAATGTTATTACCAATTGTTTTTGTATTAAAACAATCATTAGATATTGCAATTGCAGGAACATTAAATATTTCATTAATACCAAAATCACCAAGTTTAGTATTCTATAAAATGGTAATAACTGAAGAATCTGTATATAGACCATTTTTAAACTCAGTATATATTACTATAGTAGGTACTTCATCAAGTATACTAGTTAATGCAATTGGTGCTTATACACTATCTAAAAGAGAACTTGCAGGAAACAAATTTATGATTTATTTCTTGGTTATTATTCCAATGTTATTTGGTGGTGGACTAATCCCTACTTACCTACTAATGAGAGCATTAGGATTTATTGATAGATTTGCAGCATTAATCGTTCCTGGTATGGCCAGTGGATGGTATATGATTTTGATTAGAAACTATTATTGGTCAATTCCAAACTCACTAGCTGAATCGGCTAGAATTGACGGTGCCGAAGAATTCACAGTATTCTTTAGAATTATTCTACCACTAGCAAAACCTGTTTTATCAGCTATTGCTTTGTTTGCAGGAGTTGGTTTCTGGAACACTTTTATGTCAGCGATTATCTATATGAGAGATCCTAAAAAATACACCTTCCCAGTTAAACTACGTGAAATGATTTTATTACAAAACGACAATGACCAACAACGTATGGAAGACATGTTACAATCAATGGGACTTGATCCTAATAAGTTTTTCTTAACGGCAGAAGGACTATCTGCAGCAATGATGATTATATCTATGATACCTATTATTTTGGTTTATCCATATCTACAAAAACACTTTGCAGCTGGTATTATGGTAGGTTCAATTAAAGGCTAGTTTATACATGTTTTGACAATAACAAATAGTTTGAAAATTGTTGAAATATATATTATAATAAATCTAAGTGGCATTTAATGTCACTAGAAATAAAAATTTGGAGGGAAAAAAATGAAAAAGACAAAAGTTTTATGTCTAGTAGTATGTTTAGTATTTGCTTTATCAGTAATGCTAACAGCTTGCGGAGATACTACTGTTGAAGAAACAGTAGCACCTACAGCAGCACCTACAGCAGCACCAACAGAAGAGCCTGAAGATACAACTCCTGTAGTTGATCCTAATGCTAAACCTGCTGAAATTGATATCACTAAAGTATTCTACTTTGGAGATTCACTGGACAACACAGAACAGAAGACTAACTATGAAGTATGGATGACAGAAGAATATGACATCGATTTTGAAATGCATTATCCTGCTAGAAATAGTTATGTTGAGGTTATTAACTTAGCTGTTGCATCAGGAGATCTTGATGGTATAGTTGCTTTGTTTACACCACAAATCGTAAGAGAGTGGAAAGCAGAAGGACTTATTTATCCATTAACAGATTTCTTAGCTGACAATGATACATTTAATGACACATTCCCAGAAGTTTGGAAAGAAACTTATACTTTCGACGGCGAATTATGGGCAGTAGCAGCTGGAGGCGACGGAACACCATCTATGTTTGCTAGATCTATTAGAGGAGACTGGTTAGATACATTTAATCTTTCAAGACCTGAAACTGTTTGGGATTTATATGAAGCATCAAAAATGTTCACATATAATGACCCTGATGGCAATGGAATTGATGATACCTTTGGTATGACTTCTAGAAACATGTGGTTAATGCAGGATATATTCCAAGCATTTGATGCTAGAATGAATCATGTAGCTGACGCAGTTCCAATTTGGAATCCTAACACAAACGTTTGGGAAGATTCAATGATTAAACCTGAAATGGTAGAATGTTTAACATTATTAGCTCAGATGGGCGCAGAAAATGTTATGGACCCAGAATCATTTGTTCACAGTTCTACAGTAGCTAAAAACAAAGTTAAATCTGGTTACTATGGCGGATTCTTCTATTGGGATTCATGGATACTTTCAGTTGAATCAGCTTCAA
>JAUUZV010000141.1 GCA_030592085.1 Clostridia bacterium
GAATTTAAAAGTAATTCTACTGAACGAATGTTTCAAGTTATTGAAGAAACCTTATCTAAGGGAGGTTCTGTAATTATTCCCTCTTTTTCTGTTGGTAGAACTCAAGAAATGATTTATGCTTTTAATAAAGTAGAATCAATTAAAGAAAAATGGCAAAAAATAAAGAATGTATCTGTTTATGTTGATAGCCCTTTAGCAATTTCTGCTACTGAGGTATTTAAAGAGAATACTGAATCTTTTGATGATGAAGCAAAACAATATATATTAAATGGTGACAATCCTCTTGATTTTGATAATCTAATCTTTACTAGAACAGCTGAAGAATCAAAAAGCATTAACTATAATCGTAAACCAAAAATTATTATATCAGCAAGCGGTATGTGTGATGCTGGAAGAATTAAACATCATTTAAAACATCACTTATGGAGAAAAGAAAATACAATACTATTTGTTGGGTATCAAGCTCATGGAACATTAGGAAGATTACTAGTTGATGGTATAGATAAAGTTAAGATATTTAATGAAACTATTGATGTTAAAGCTAGAATTGAAATGATAGATGGTTTTTCAGGACATGGTGATATAGATAATCTTGATAAATTCTTAGGTAGTTTTACTAAAAAACCTTCTAAAGTGTTCTTAGTACATGGCGAAATAGATCAATTAACAGGATTTTCAAAAAGAATAACTAAAAATCTTGGTATGAAATGTATAATTCCTGATATAGGTGAATGTTATGAATTACAATCATCTGATGATGATAGACAAGTTATTAATATAGATAGAACAATTACTAAAAACTCATATAAGCGATTAGAGTTACTAAATTTTGTAACACGTATAAAAGAGGAAATCACCGATGTTACTGAGCTTATTTCATATGATGTTATTAACGAATTTGATGAAAAGAAACTAAGTAAAACAATTGACTATTATAAAAAGATAGATGACAATATAAACAAAATAATTAATGTTATAGAGGAAACAAAGGATGGAGAATAAAATTTATTTAGATAATGCAGCTTCAACTAAACCTTATGAAGAAGTAATTTTTAGAATGTCAGAAGTAGCTAGATTTTCATATGGTAATTCTTCAAGTACACATAAATTAGGAGTTAAGAGCCAAAAAATAGTCAAAAATGCTTCCGAAACACTTGCTAATATATTACATTGTGAACCAAATGAACTAATTTTTACTTCAGGTGGGTCAGAAGCAAATAATATGGCTATAAAAGGAATCTTTGATGCTAATAAAGGAAGTGGAAAACATGTAATTACAACTCCATATGAGCATCCTACTCTAATAAATTCTGTAATTAATCTTAAAAAAGAAGGTGGAAGTTATGATTTACTTCCATTTAATGATGAAAAGATATTAGATATTGATAAATTACATGATTTAATTAATGATCAAACTATTTTAGTCTCAATAATGCAAGTTAATTCTGAAACTGGAGCAATTATAGATTTAAAGAATGCTTCGTCAATAACAAAAGATAAGAAAGATAATATAGTCTTTCATACTGATGCTACACAAGGTTTTGGGAAATTACCAATTAATTTAAGTCAATTAAATAACATAGATTTATTATCACTAAGTGGCCATAAAATAAAAGGTCCTAAAGGTGTTGGGCTATTATATGTTAAAAAAAATACAAATATTAAATGTTTAATAAAAGGAGGTAGCCATCAGTATGGACTACGAGCTGGTACGCTTAATACTCCTGGAATTGCAGGATTAGAAGTTGCTGCAAAACTGGCTTATAAAAAACTAAATGAAAATTATGATTATGTTAGTGAGTTAAATGAGTATACAAGAGAAATGTTAAAAGAGTATATAGATGATTATATTATTAATAGCACACACCCTAGTTCTCCATATATTCTAAATATAGCATTTTCAGATATTAAAAGTGAAGTTTTGTTAAATCACTTATCTTTTAAAGATATTTTCATTTCAGCAGGAAGTGCTTGTTCATCTTCAAAAAAACAATCTCATGTGCTTAAATCAATGGGAGTTAATAATAAATATATTAATGGAGCTATTAGAATTAGTTTTAGTTTTGAGAATACTAAAGAGGAAATCGATACATTTATAAAAGAAGTTAAAGATGTATTACCAATGTTAAGAACATTTAGGAGAAAATAATGGAATATATGCTACTAATTAAATATGGTGAAATAATGCTTAAAGGATTAAATAGACCATATTTTGAATCACAACTAATAAGGAATATTAGGTTTATTCTAAAACCCATATGTGAATTTGAGCTTAAAAAAACCCATGGAAGAATATTTATTAATATTTCTAAGAGTTTGCTTTCTGAAGAAGAAATTGCTAAAAAAGTAAGTGACGTTTTTGGCATAATTTCTGTTTGCCTAGTTAAAGAAGTTATTAGTGATCTTAAATTAATATCTAAAGAGTTGGAAAAAGAATCTGCTAAAGCATTTTCTGAAGGTTTTAAGACATTTAAAATTGAAACAAAAAGAGGAGATAAGACATTTAGACCTAATTCAATGGAGGTTTCTAAAATATTAGGAGGTGTTGTTTTAGATTACATACCAGATTTTACTGTAAATGTAAGAAAACCTGAAGTGACATTTTATGTAGAAATTAGAAAAATGACATATATCTATTATAAACAAATTAAAGGTAATGGGGGAATGCCAGTTGGTTCAGCTGGTAAAGGAATCTTATTATTATCAGGTGGTATAGACTCTCCAGTTGCTGGTTATATGGCTCTTAAGAGAGGTTTAAAGCTTGAAGGATGTTATTTCCATTCACATCCTTATACAACTGAACAAGCCAAAGAGAAGGTTATTGACTTGGCTAAAAAACTTTCGCTCTATAATAACGGTTTTAAATTACATATAGTGAATTTTACAAATATTCAACTAGAAATATATGAAAAATGTCCACATGCTCAATTAACTATAATAATGAGACGAGTGATGATGAAAATTGCAGAAAAAATTGCATTAAAATCTAATGCAAAGGCATTAATCACTGGAGAATCATTGGGACAAGTTGCATCTCAGACTATTGAAAGTTTAAACGTAACAAATTTAGCAGTTGATATGATAGTTTTACGACCATTAATAGGTATGGATAAAATAGAAGTTATAACAATTGCAGAACGAATTGATACTTATGAAACTTCAATACTACCATATGAAGATTGTTGTACTATTTTTGTAGCCAAACACCCTGAAACAAAACCTAAAATTGATAAAATATTATTATCAGAAGAAAGTATTTCAATTGATGATATGGTTGAGTTTGGTGTTAATAATTACGAAACGGTGGTAATTTAATGAAAATTGGAAAATTATCTAATGATATTTTACAAGAATTAATTATAGATTCACTTTCAATTTCAAGACAAGAAGTTTTAGTACGTCCTGCTATTGGAGAAGATTGTGCTGCATTTGAATTAGATAGAAATGTTTGTGTGATGTCTACTGATCCAATAACAGGTGCAACTAAAAATTTAGGAAGTATTGCTGTTAATGTTGCAATTAATGATATTGCTGCAACAGGTGCTGAACCATTTGGAATTATGATTACGTTATTAATTCCAGTTGATTCTACTATTGATCAATTAAAATTAATTATGAGTGATATTAATAAAACTACAAAATTATTAAATATTGATGTTCTTGGTGGGCATACAGAAGTAACTGATGCTGTAACAAGATTTGTAATTGTATCAACTGCAGTTGGTAAAATAAAAAAAGATGAATTAATACAAACAAAAAATGCTTGTAAAGGTGATGTATTATTAGTTACAAAATCAATAGGACTTGAAGGAACTTCTATTATTATAAGTGAAAAAAAAGATGAATTAATTAAATTAATTACAAAAGAAGAAATTAATGAAGGTATAAATTTTAATTTACTATTAAGTGTTTTACCTGAAGGATTAATCGCAAAAAAATACAAAGTACATGCAATGCACGATGTTACAGAAGGTGGTATATATGGAGCTATATGGGAAATGTGTAAGTCTTCTGGAACTGGAGCAATTATTCATAAGAATTCTATACCAATGAATAGTATTACTGAAAAAGTATGTAAATTCTACGATATTAATCCTTATGAATTAATCTCTTCTGGAAGTATGTTAATTGCTTCTAAACCATCAAATGTAAAAGATTTATGTAGCGAATTAGGAAAAAATGGAATTTTGTGTAGTGAAATTGGTTTATTAACAAAAGAATTAACAATAAAATTGAAAGAAGGGGATACAACCAGTTTGATTAATCAACCAAAATCAGATGAGTTGTATAAGGTAATCTAGTGAACCAAAAACTTAAATCATTATTATCTACATTATTATATGCAGGGATTTATTTTGTTATGCAATTAATAATATCAATAAAAATATATTCTGTTGTACTTACTATGGAATTATTAGTAAATGCAGATAAATTAACTGGTGAATTTGAACAGACTTTTAATTTTCTTTTTGAGAAAATTAGTGTATTAGTTGTACCAATATTGATTATTTCAGCTATTGCAGCTATCGCATTTTCATATGGAATATTTAGTATTAAACATAAAAAGCCTTTACACGAAATTAAAGGAAAGAAATTTTCATTAAAATATAGCATTTATGGTTTAATAATGGTATTACCAATTATTGGACTTTCTAATCTTATTGTTGATGTATTATTATATTTCTCACCACAGTCATATGAAAAATATGCTGACATAATTGTTAACTTGATGGAAAACACTTCTGTTATTTGGTTACTAATTGGTGTAGGAATAATTGCTCCAATAGCAGAAGAACTAATTTTTAGAGGATTTATTCAAAAACGATTATTAGATTCCTTTCCTGTTTGGGCTGCTATTGTTATACAAGCCTTTTTCTTTGCTCTTATTCACGGTAATTTAGTACAAATGTCATATGCATTTGTTATTGGTATAATTTTAGGATTACTCGTATATAAAAGTAATAGCATTTATCCTGCAATTATTTTACATGTCGTAAACAATTCAATTGCAGTATTTAGTGATGTTGCAATGGATAATGTATTATATTTTATTTTACCTGTTATAGCGGTCATTATGACAGTAATTTTAGCTTTTACAAAAAAAGAAATGTTGTTTACAAAAGAAATATGATGTGGTAAAATATCATTCGTGCTTTTATTAGGACGGTCCTCTGCAGATGTTAACAAGGCTGCATGAACGTTACATGGGAGGAGGAGCAAAAATGGATTTATTAAAATCAATTGAACAAGAACAATTAAGAACAGATTTACCTACACTTGAAATTGGAGATTATGTTAAAGTTAATCTTAAAGTTGTAGAAGGAACAAGAGAAAGAGTTCAAGTATTCGAGGGAACAATTATCGCAATGAAAGGTTCTGGAATAACTGAAACTTTTACAGTAAGAAGACTTTCATATGGTGTTGGAGTTGAAAAAGTTTTACCTGTACATTCACCAAAAATTACTAAAGTTGAAGTGGTTAGAAAAGGTAAAGTTAGACGAGCTAAACTATTCTACTTGAGAAAAAGAATTGGTAAGGCCGCACGAATTAAAGAAAAAATCGTTAGTAAATAATAAAAGGGGCAGTAATGCCTCTTTATTATTAATATTAGGAGCAAAAATGTCTAAAAAAAGTTTGTTTAAAGAAATTATACAGTGGATTGAAGCTATTGTTATTGCAATTGTTATTGCTGTTTTAATAAGAGGCTTAATATTTGAACCTGTAATTATTGACGGAAGTTCTATGAATAACACTTTAACTGATAAAGATCGTGTAATCTTAAGTAAAATAAACTTAACTTTTAATGATATTGAAATTGGTGATATTGTTGTTTTAGAAATTGAAGCACCAAATTTTAAGGTTTTAACTTTTTTAAATAATTATGAATGGACAAAAAGACTATTACCAACAGCTTCTGGTACTGATTACATAAAAAGAGTAGTTGCAATAGGCGGTGATATCATAGATATTAGAAACGGTTATGTTTATGTTAATGATATTAAACTTATTGAAGATTATGTAAAAGAAGATAGAGCAACAAAAGCTAAATTTGTTGAATTTCCATATACTATTCCTGATGGAGAATTATTTGTTTTAGGTGATAATCGTCTACATAGCACAGATTCTAGAGAATTTGGTTCAATTGGTGAAGATAAAATTCTTGGTACAGTTTCATATCGTATTTGGCCAATAAGTAGTTTTGGAAAGTTGCAGTAATATAATGAATATTCAATGGTATCCAGGCCACATGGCTAAAACTAAACGTTTATTACAAGAAAATATCAAATTAGTTGATATTATTATTGAGTTACTTGATGCAAGAGTACCAATATCAAGTGTAAATCCTGAATTTGATCAATTATTTAATCAGAAAAATAGAATATTAGTCTTAAATAAAGTGGATTTAGCAGACCCAAGTATAAATTTACTTTGGAAAAACTATTACCAATCAAAAGGAATAACCTGTGTTTTTGTTAATAGCCAATCAGGACAAGGATTAAAACAATTATTAGCTGCAATCGATATTGTCCTAAAAGAAAAATATGAACGTGATGCTAAAAAAGGATTATTAAGAAGACCAGTAAAAGCAATGGTTGTTGGTATACCAAATGTTGGGAAATCAACGTTTATTAATAAAATAGTAAAAAAAGCTTCTACTAGAACAGGCGATCGTCCTGGTGTTACAAAAAATAAACAATGGATTAAAATAAATCAAAAAATTCATTTATTAGATACTCCTGGTATTCTATGGCCAAAATTTGATAATGAAGAAGTTGGGTTAAATTTAGCATTTACAGGTGCAATTAAAGATCAAATAATGAATGTTGAAGA
>JAUUZV010000015.1 GCA_030592085.1 Clostridia bacterium
ATTATATGATAATGAACCATATGATGAAGTGTTTTTGCAATCATTAGATAATGAATTTTTTAATTTGTTATTGGCACATCGCCCTGAGAGAGTAAACGATTATACTAAATATCCAATTGATTTAGTACTATCAGGTCACGCTCATGGTGGACAGTTTGCCATACCTTTTATTTTAAATGGTTTAATTGCACCAAACCAAGGACTTTTTCCAAAATATGCAGGTGGATTATATGAGTTTGACAATATGAATATGATTGTTAGTCGAGGGTTAGCAATAAATCAATTTGTTCCTAGATTTTACAATAAACCTGAAATAGTAGTAATAAAATTAATTGGAGAGAAAAATGATTAGACAAGCTACAATTGGTGATATTAAAGAAATTATGGAAATTAAAAATCAAGCTGTTACTTTAATGAAAGAAGATAATAATGAACAATGGGATGAAAATTATCCTTCAAAAGAAAGTTTTGTAACTTACATAGAACAAAAAGAAGTTTATGTAGCAATTATTAAAGGTGAACTTGTGGGAATGATTGTTATCACTACATTACAAGATGAGTGGTATGAAAATGTAGATTGGTCAATTAAATTACCATTATATACTCTTCATAGATTAGCCATAAAAGAAGGATTTAGAGGACATCAAATAGCTTCTTCTTTATTAACTTTTGCAAAGAAGTTAGCTAAGGATAACAATATAGCTATTTTGAAAGCTGATACATATTCAAAGAATAAACGAATGTCGAATTTATTTGCAAAAAACGGATTCACATTTGTAGGGGAGTGTTATTTTAATCAAAAAAATCTTCCATATTTGTGTTATGAATATGTTATTGACAAGTAAAATAGTTTGATGTAAAATCAAATCAATAAATGTCTTCAGGGCGGGGTGTAAATCCCCACCGGTGGTATAGCCCACGAACCTGTATGCAGGTTGAACTGGTTAAATTCCAGTGCCGACAGTGATAGTCTGGATGAAAGAAGAACTTTTCATATTCCTGAAGCTAGGAATTTTTTTATTGGAGGAAATATGAAAGTAAAATATATTACAAGAATAGCTATATTAGCATCTGTTTCATCGATACTCATGTATATTGAGTTTCCATTGCCATTTCTGCCACCTTTTCTAAAAATTGATTTAAGTGATTTCCCAGCTTTAATTGCCGCCTTTTCAATGGGTCCTTTAGCTGGTATTGCCATAGAATTGATTAAGAATATTGTTCATTTAGTAGCATCGTCTACTTTATTTGTAGGTGAACTGGCTAATTTTATTATTGGAGCTTCTTTTGTAGGCATTGCAGGTGTGATTTATAAGTTTAAAAAGACTAAAGGTGGGGCAACCGTTGCTATGTTAGTTGGGGTTATATTTATGTCTCTAATTGCGATTGTAGTTAATTTATATATATTATTACCTCTATATGCAAAAGCTTTCCACATGGATATTGATGCTATTGTTGGAATGAGCCAGGTGGCTAATAGTAATATAGTCGATTTAAAAACATTAATTATATTAGGTATTACACCATTTAATTTAATTAAAGGAACACTGATTTCATTGATTACATTTTTTTCATACAAGAAACTTTCTGCGTTTTTTCACACACATGATAAAAAGGAGTTAAAATGATTGAAAAACACCATATGCATAAATCAAAGAGAGCGATAAAAGACATAACCGAAATAAATGATGTTTTATCAAATGGGAGGTATACTACTTTAGCCTTGTGTAAAGATAATCACCCTTATTCAGTTACTCTTAGTTATGGGTTTGATAAAGAAAAAAACTGTTTGTATATGCACGCTGCAAATAAAGGTTTGAAACTTGATATTATAAAAAACAATTCAAATGTTTGTGGCTCTGTTATTGAAGATCATGGATATGTTCAAAAAGAATGTTCTCATAAATATATCTCATGTGTTTTTGATGGTGTGATTTCAATTGTGAAAGATTTAGAAGAAAAAAAACATGGTATGAGTATTATGCTCAATCATCTAGAAGATGATCCATCATATGCTAAAAAACATTTTTTACAAAAGGATAAAGCATATAATAGTTTTTGTATTTTAAAAATTGAAATACATAGTATTTTAGGCAAAAAGTCTCTTTAATAATCTTTTACTAATTTAGCTCTTATATATCCTTTGTCATTACTAGTTGACTCAATATAGAATCCTCTTCCATAATAAAATTTAATTAAATCTGTATAATATGAGGCACAAAACAAATAAGCTTTATTTACATTTTGCTGACTTATTTCACTATCAATTAAATTAAGGAGTGATTTTCCCACACCAACATTATGATAACTGAGCCTAACACCAAATCGTGAAATATGGGCTTGATTATTTTCGTTAATTTCATATCTAATGGTTCCAACAGGTTCATCATTTATACATGCAATAAATACTTGTTGTTTGTCAATTTCTTTTTCAATTTGTTCTACAGATTCTTTTAAAGCTTCCATGGTTCCATGTAAATTAGTATCTTTCATATATTTATTAAAAGCTTCTTGTAAAATATGAAAAATTGCATTAGCATCATCTTTTTTTGCTTTTCTAACAACAAATGAATATACAGGCATTATCTTTCTCCCATCAATTTAACCATAATTGCTTTTTGAACGTGTAATCTGTTTTCAGCTTCATCAAATACTTTAGATTGTGGTCCATCAATTACTTCTTTAGATACTTCATAACCACGATATGCAGGTAAACAATGTAAGAAAATTGCTGAGTCATTTGCTTTTGACATTAATAATTCATCAACTTGATATCCTTTAAAATCAGCTATTCGTTTCTCTTTTTCATCTTCCATTCCCATACTAGTCCATGTATCTGTATAAAAGGCATCTGCATTTGCAACAGCCTTTATAGGATCATTGCTAATATTGATAATTGAACCAGAAATATTTGCAAACTCCTTTGCTTGTTTAATTGTTTGCAAATCACATTCATATCCAAAAGGTGTAGCAATTGATAAATTCATTCCAGTTTTCGTACATCCTAATAATAATGAATTTGCAATATTATTCCCATCTCCAACATAAGCCATTTTCAACCCTTTAATAGTTCCAAATGTTTCTTTAACAGTATATAAATCGGCTAAAATCTGACAAGGATGATACAAATCTGTTAGTGCATTTATAACTGGAATGTTTCCATGTTCTGCAAGTGCTTCTATATCACTTTGTTCATAAGTTCTAATCATAATACCATCAACATATCTTGATAAAACTTTCGCAGTGTCTTTTATACTTTCGCCTCTTCCTAATTGTATATCATTTGAACTTAAAAAGAGAGGATGACCACCTAATTGAAACATACCTGTTTCAAAAGATACTCGTGTCCTTGTAGAAGATTTTGAAAATATCATGCCCAAAGTTCTTCCTTTAAGATAATGATGTTTCCTTCTAATGTGTTGTTCATATTTTAGTTTTTTTGTTAAAGCAAAAATTTCGCTAATTTCTTTTGTGGTTAATTGACCAATAGTTAACAAATGTTTCATAATTTTACTCCTTTTGAATATTCATTAAGTGAGTAGATAGGTGGTTTATCATCAAGAATATAATAATTTGCAACTGATAATATAGCAGCTGCTGTCTCCAAACTTGTAATACAAGGGATATTGTATTCAATTGATGTTCGCCTTAGTGAAAAACCAAATGTACTATCAATTTTCCCTCTAGTAGGTGTATTGATAATAAAATCTACTTTTTTATTTTTTAATAGTTTAATAACATTATTCTTGTTTACCATTTGACAGTCAATTTCATTTGCAAGTAAAAATTGATAAGTTCCTCCAGTTGCCATAATACTATAACCTTTTTGATGAAGTAGTGATAAGGCCTCTAGTGAGTCATTTTTATCTTGATCTGCAATAGAAACAAGAACATTACCATTAGCAGGCATTTTCATTCCAGATGAGAGTAATGCTTTAAATAAAGCTTCTTTATATGTTTTAGCAACTCCCATAACTTCTCCTGTTGATTTCATTTCAGGACCTAAGAAAGTATCAACATTATTTAGTTTTGAAAATGAAAATACAGGAGCTTTAACAGCAATAAAATCTTGTGGTTTTACTAAACCATTTTTATAGCCTAATTGATTAAGAGTTTGACCCATGATTAGTTTAGTAGCCACGTTAACCATGGGAATACCTGTGATTTTACTCATAATAGGTATTGTTCTACTAGCCCGTGGGTTTACTTCAATAACATATACTTTGTCATATTTATCCATAACAAATTGTATATTAAATAGTCCAACTACTTTTAACGCTTTTGCTAATTTTTCTGTATATGAAACAATTAGGTTCTGTGTTTTAGTTGATAATGTTTGTGGAGGATATACTGCAATGGAATCACCTGAGTGTACTCCAGCTTTTTCAATGTGTTCCATAATACCTGGTATCAAAACATCGTTACCATCACATATACCATCTACTTCAATTTCTTTTCCTTTAATGTATCTATCAATAAGAACAGGATGCTCTGATGAAATATCTGTAGCCATAATCATGTATTCTTCAAGGGTTTTGTTATTATATACAACTTCCATTGCACGACCACCTAGAACATAAGAAGGCCGTACAAGCACAGGAAAACCAATTTCATTTGCAATATCTTTTGCTTGTTCAAAAGAAAAAGCAGTTTTACCTTTAGGCAAAGGAATATCTAGTTTATTTAGGAGTTTTAAAAATCTCTCTCGATTTTCAGAATCATCAATACTTTTTACAGAGGTTCCTAAAATATTAACACCTTGAATGGATAAAGCGTTTGCTAAATTAATTGATGTTTGACCACCAAATTGTACAATTACACCAATTGGTTGTTCTTTATTAATTACATCTAGAACACTTTCTTTTGTAAGTGGGTCAAAATATAATTTATCAGAAATATCAAAGTCTGTTGATACTGTTTCTGGATTATTATTAATTATTATACTCTCATAACCCATTTCTCGTAATGCTTCCACAGAGTGAACAGAGCAGTAATCAAATTCAATACCTTGCCCAATTCTAATGGGACCAGAACCAATAACTAATACTTTTTTAGCATTATCTTTTATTACATCATCTTTACTTTCATATGTGGAGTAGTAATAGGGAGTAGTAGCTTCAAATTCTCCTGCACATGTATCAACTAATTTATAAACAGGATGAATAGGGTATTTTTCTCTTAACTTTAATATATCTTGTAACGGTACATTAACTAAATTAGCAATGTATGAATCACCAAAACCTATTTTTTTTGCTTTTAAATACAGGTTATAATCTAACCAAGCAATACCTGCATTTTGTATTTCACTAGCAACATCAACTATATTTTTTAATTTCATAAGGAAAAAGTAATCAATTTTTGTAATATCATGAATAATATTAGTACTGATATTTCTTTGTAATAACTTGAAAATCGCAAAAATAGTTTCATCCTTTGGAGAAGAAATATAAGTTAATAATTGATCTGTTGACATGGAATCAAAGAGTTCTAAACCTAGTTGATAATTTAACTTTATATCAAGTGAGTCAATAGCTTTTAATAGTGATTCTTCAAAAGTTCTACCAATAGCCATAACTTCGCCTGTTGCTTTCATTTGTGTTCCAATTGATCGATTTGCTGAATTAAATTTATCAAAAGGCCATCTAGGAACTTTTGTTACAATATAGTCTAAGCTAGGTTCAAAGCAAGCATAAGTGGTACCAGTTACAGAATTCTTTATTTCATCTAATTCAAGACCAATAGCAATTTTTGCAGCAACTCTAGCAATGGGATATCCTGTTGCCTTTGAAGCTAGTGCTGATGATCTGGATACACGTGGATTAACTTCAATTACAATATATTCAAAACTTTCTGGATTCAAAGCAAATTGAATATTACAACCACCTTTAATATCTAATTCTCTAATTATTTTTATTGAAGCACTACGAAGCATTTGATATTCAATGTCAGATAATGTCTGACTTGGAGCAACTACAATACTATCACCAGTATGAATTCCAACAGGATCAATGTTTTCCATATTACATACAATAATACAATTATCATTACCGTCTCTCATAACTTCATATTCTATTTCTTTCCATCCAGCCACTGACTGTTCTACTAGAACTTGAGTGATTGGCGAAAGGGTTAAACCTGTTCCAAGAATATATTCATACTCTTCCATATTAGTTGCAATACCGCCTCCAGAACCTCCCATGGTATAAGCAGGTCGAATTATAATAGGGAATTCACATGTTTTAGAAAATTCTTTTCCTTCGTTTATTGTTGTTACAATTGCAGAATGGGCAATATTTTCATTAATAGCAACCATAGTTTGTTTAAATAATTCTCTATCTTCGGCTTTTTTTATTGAAGAAAGAGATGTTCCTAATAATTCGATAGATAATTCATCAAGTATCCCATCTTCATGTAGCTCTAATGCCATATTTAAACCAGTTTGTCCTCCTAAAGAAGCTAAAATACCATCAGGTTTCTCTTTTATAATTATTTCTTTTACATAGTGTAAAGTAATTGGTTCTATGTATACTTTGTCAGCCGTTTCCATATCAGTCATAATAGTTGCAGGATTAGAATTAACTAATACCACTTCAATATCTTCTTCTCTAAGAGCTCTACAAGCTTGTGTTCCTGAATAATCAAATTCAGCAGCTTGTCCAATAATTATAGGTCCTGATCCAATGACCAGTACTTTGTGAATGTCTTTTCTAAGTGGCATAAGTTACCTTTCCATTAATTTAATAAAATCATCGAATAAATAAGCTGAATCTGTAGGACCAGGTGAAGCTTCTGGATGATATTGAATGCTTAGTAGTTTTTTCTCATGGTGAATAAATCCTTCAACTGTTTGATCATTAACATTATAGTGAGTGATTTTAATACCAGCAGGAATATTTTCATTCGATACTGCATAATTGTGATTCTGACAAGTTATATAACATTTTGTGGTTAATAAATCTTTTACTGCATGATTACCACCGTGATGTCCAAATTTTAGTTTAAATATTGTTAACCCCATTGCAAGAGATAATAATTGGTGACCAAGACATATACCGAATACTGGAATGTCCAAAGCAACCAGGGATTTTACTACTTCTATAACTTGTGGTAAGTCTCTTGGATCCCCAGGACCATTAGATAGTAATACACCATCAGGATTGTATGCCATTATTTCATTAACTTTACTAAAAGCTGGTAAAACAGTTATTTCACAATTTCTTTTAGTTAATGAATTTATAATATTGCTTTTAACTCCAAAATCAAGTAAACATATTTTTTTTCCACTACCTTCAAAAGTATATGGAGTTTTAATAGTAACTTCATGAACTAACTGACGTTTAGTTTGACTATATTTATTAAGTTTTTTTAATAGAGTATCAATATTACCACATTTAGTGGAGATAACACCTTGCATTGAACCAAACTTTCTTATGTGTTGTGTTAGCGCTCGGGTATCAATACCTTTGATTCCCACAATCTTATTATTTATAAAATAATCATTAGGTGATGTAGTAGCACGAAAATTACTGTGAAATTGGCATAATTCTTTAACAATAAAACCTTCAACATGAGTCTGATAAGACTCTGTGTCTTCATTATTCATACCATAATTACCTATTAAAGGATAAGTCATACATACAATTTGTCCATTATATGAGGCATCAGTAGTTATTTCTTGATAACCGGTCATAGAAGTATTAAAGACTACTTCACCAAAAGTTTCACCATCAATTCCAAAATTTTCTCCTGTGAAATATGTTCCATCTTCTAAGAGAAGTACAGCATTTTTCATTTTATATACTCCTGTAAAGCATTTTCTAATGCAGTTACAAAAGAAAGTCCTTCTTCAATAGTTATTATCAAAGGAGGTAAAATTCGTAAAATGTTTTCTCCCACGCTACCAACAAGAAAACCTTGGTCAAATAATTTGTTTTTTATTTCTTTGGCAATTGGTTTAGTTAACTCAATCCCAATCATTAAACCCATACCACGTACTTCTTTAATCAGTACACAACTTGTCATAACATTTTTTAATGAATCAATAATTGAATTTCCAACTGTATTTCCAGATTGTACAAGATTATCATTAATAAGTGTATCTATTACTGCAATACCAGCAGCACATGCAAGGGGATTACCACCAAAAGTTGAACCATGGTCTCCAGGCTCAAAGGAAGCTACTTTATCAATCGCACATACTGCACCAATGGGGAAACCACCTCCTAGAGCTTTTGCTAAGGTGAAGATATCTGGTTGTACATCAAAATGCTCATATCCAAATAAAGTACCAGTACGGCCCATTCCACATTGTACTTCGTCAAAAATCAATACAACATCAAAATCATCACATATTTTACGTGCTTGTTGAACATAATTAATGTCCAGTGGATTTACACCACTTTCACCTTGAATAGGTTCAATCATAAAAGCACAAGTATTCTCATTAATTGCATTTTTAAGTGCTTGAATATTATTTTTGGGAATGCTCTTGAACTTTGGTGTTAATGGATCATAGTGTTTATGATATTTTTCTTGTCCAGTAGCTGCAATTGTAGCTAAAGTTCTACCATGAAATGATTTTTCAAGTGTGATAATTTCATATTTGTTTAAATTCCCTTTTTTCTTGTGGTATACACGTGCTAATTTTATTGCACCTTCATTAGCTTCAGCTCCACTATTTGAAAAGAAAATTTTATTAGCACAAGAGTTTTCTACTAACTTTTTAGCTAATATTGCTTGGGTGTCAATATAGTATAAACTTGAACAATGAATATATTTCTTTGTTTGCTCGATAATTGCATTTGTTAAAGTTGGATGAGCATGACCTAGTGCATTAACTGCAATACCAGCTAATAAGTCCATATACTTTTTATTGTCACTTGAATAAAGGTATATACCTTTTCCATGAGTAAACATAACATTAGTTCTATCACCATATGTATTCATAAAATATTGTTTATCATATTGTTTAATTGTTTGTAAATCCATAAGTCATCTCCTATAAAACTTCGCTTGAAAAGTATGGGATTTTTTCTTTGGTAATCATAGTACCAATTCCTTTGTTTGTAAATATTTCCAATAAAATACAATGGGGAACGCGACCATCGATTATATGAGTTCTATTAACACCTTGATCAATCGCTTTGATACAACCTAGTACTTTAGGTATCATTCCACCTTCAATTATTTTGTTTTCAATCATTTTTAAAATTTCATTTTCTGACAGTACATGTAAAATATCTCCATCTTCCTTATTTGATTTTACACCTTCAATATCGGTTAAGAGCATAAGTTTTTCAGCTTTTAAAGCTGAAGCAATTTCTCCAGCTACAGTATCTGCATTAATATTATAGCTTTTTCCATCTTCACCTATACCTATTGGTGCAATAACTGGAATATAATCTCCTTCTGATAACATTAGAAGTGATTTTGCATCTATACTTGTAATTTCACCAACATACCCAATATCTACTTGTTTGCCATCAACATATGGGCGATGTTTTTTACATTTAATTAAACCACCATCTATTCCTGATATTCCTATGGCTTTTCCACCTTTGCTTCCAATAATCGAAACAATTTCTTTGTTGGTTTTCCCAATTAGGACCATTTGAGCAATTTCCATGGTTTTTTCATCTGTTACTCTAAGTCCGTTGATGAAATTTGATTGTATGCCATAATCAGCTAAGGCTTTTGATATTGCAGGGCCACCACCATGAACTATAATTGGATTAATTCCAATAAATTTTAACAAAGTAACATCTTCCATAACTGAATGCTTTAACTGTTCGCTTAGCATGGCGTTACCACCATATTTTATTACAACAGTTTTTTTGTTTAATGCTTGTATATAAGGAAGGGCTTCAATTAGTATTTCTGCTTTTTTAATAATTTTTTCCATTATTTTCTCCTATAAATATGAACCTGCATGTGAAATGCCTGTTTTCTCATCAAATCCATACAATAAATTAAGATTCTGAATGGCTTGAGATGAGGCCCCTTTACCTATATTGTCTATAGCAGATACAATTATAACTCTATTAGTTCGTTTATCTACATGGACGGATATATCTGTAAAATTTGAGCCTACAACTTGTTTTGTATTTACCATTTGCCCAAGTTCTTTTACTCTAACAAAATATTCGTTTTTATAATAATTATTATATACCTTATATAGGGCCTCTGCAGTGATAGGTTTAAGTAAGCTTGAATAAATGGTTGCCATCATACCTCGCTTCATTGGAACTAAATGAGGTGTAAAGGTTACTTTGATATCTTTACCAGCTAGAAGTGATGTTTTTTCTTCAATTTCTGTAGTGTGACGATGTGTGGCAACTTTATATGCTAAGAAGTTTTCTGTACACTCGTTAAATTGATACATAAGATCTTGTTTTCTTCCTGCACCTGTAACACCGGAAGCTGCATCAATAATTATTGAAGTTAAATCAATTAGATTATTTTCAATTAAAGGTGCAAGACCTAATAATGAACATGTTGGATAACAACCTGGATTAGATACTAATTGGCAATCAGATAAATCTTCTTTAAATAATTCAGGTAATCCATATATAGCTTTTTTTAAAATAGATTCATGTTTATGTGGTACATCATAAGTTGATTCATAGATAGATTGATTATCGTAGCGATAATCTGCACTTAGATCAATAATTTTTTTACCAGCTTTAAATAATGTTGCGATTACATCTTGGCTAGTACCATGAGGTAGGGCAACAATAAAGCATGATGCTTTTTTTAATATTATGTCGTAATTTAATTCTTCTAATTCAAGATCACAAATTCCTGCAAGATTAGGGTAGATGGTTGACATCTTTTTTCCTACAAAACTTTTTGAAATTAAAGTAGTAATAGTAAACTCACTATGACCTAACAGTAATCTTACTGTTTCATAACCTGCATATCCTGTTGCTCCTATGACACCAATTGAAATCATTTTTTTCTCCATCCATATTTTGTTTCATAATTATACATAATAATGTATAAAAATGCAATATCTTTTTTTTCTTATAAAATGTGCTGTTTTCATTACTTATTATGTAGTGTTCTAACAATAAATCAATCCACTTATGCAAGTTAACTAAATAGGAGCGAAGATTTTTGTAGAAATTATCACTTACCAACCATACACAATAATGGTAGTATTATATAGAAAGTTTAATAAATTATAGGAGGAATATTAAATGGCAAAAGTAGTAGTAAAAAATGTTTATAAAAAGTATGAACCATCACGTGGTGGGATCACCGCTGTTTCTGATTTTAATTTATCAATTGAAGATAAAGAATTTTTAGTATTATTAGGACCTTCTGGTTGTGGTAAAACAACAACCTTAAGAATGATAGCGGGTCTTGAAGATATTACAGCTGGTGAAATATATATTGGTGATAAACTAGTAAATGACGTTCAACCAAAAGACAGAGATATTGCGATGGTTTTCCAAAACTATGCATTATATCCTCATATGTCAGTATTTGATAACATGGCGTTTGGACTAAAATTAAGAAAAACACCAAAGGATGAAATTAAAAAGAGAGTTCATGAAGCTGCTAGAATCTTAGAAATTGAACATCTATTAGACAGAAAACCTAAAGCCTTATCAGGTGGACAAAGACAAAGGGTTGCCTTAGGTCGTGCTATTGTTCGTGAACCAAAAGTTTTCCTAATGGACGAGCCTCTATCTAATCTAGATGCTAAATTAAGAGGACAGATGCGTGTTGAATTAACTAAATTACATCAACGTCTACAAACAACGATTGTTTATGTTACACATGACCAGGTTGAAGCCATGACCATGGGTACTAGGATTGTTTGTATGAGACTTGGATTTATTCAGCAAGTAGATAATCCACAAGTAATGTATGATTATCCAGCAAATGTATATGTTGCAGGATTTATTGGAACACCACAAATGAACTTTGCAGATGCTACAATTAAAGATGACGGAAAAAATATTTATATTAATGTGGGTAACTCAAGTATTAAATTACCTGAAAGCAGAGCAAAAAATATTATAGGTCAAGGATATGATGGAAAAGAAGTAATAATGGGAATTAGACCTGAAGCTTTACATGATGAGCAAGTATATATTGATTCATTACCTGATTCAATTGTTAATGCTGATGTTGAAGTTGTTGAGATGTTAGGACCTGAAGCACTTGTTTACTGTGTTATTGAAGGAAATAATATGATTACACGATTCAAACCTAATACTAAAGCAAGACATGGTGATGTCATAAAAGTTGCACTTGATACAGAGAGACTACATATCTTTGATAAAGATACTGAAAAAGCTTTATTTAGAGACTAGTCAAAAAAAATAATTTTATAAAACAGCTATCAATTATGATAGCTGTTTTTTCTTTAAAAATATTTTTTGATATGTTATGATATAGTTCGTAGGAAGCATAATGGAGGTAGTACAAATTTGCTGACACCACTAAAAAAACAGTTATCAAAAATTGTTCCATGCAATTTTGGTGTGATAGATCAAAAAGGAAATATTTTAATGACATCTGATGAGAATATTGATTATATATCATCACTAGTAAATGATATGCTTTTGTCATCAGTTTTTCCAATGGAAACATCATCATATGTGATTAGTAGAATAAAGCCTTATCGTACAAATATATTCTATTTTTATCTAGAGAAAAAGGTAAAGAATCATTTATTAGTATTACAATTACTTTCTGCTATGACGGAGAATTTCATTAAATCTTATTATGATAAATTTGATAGAGCACATTTTCTAAGATCAGTAATTCAACAAGAAGTTACAGAGTCAAATATGAAAAAGAAAATGATTTCATATAAAATTACTAATGAGAGGAAGAGGATTGTTCTTAAAATTAAAACCATTGAAAAAACAAATCACTCAATTGAAACTATTTTAAACAATTTATTCAGTGATCATAAATTTGATTATGTTATTGAATTAGATAATTGTGATATTGTTTACATTATGGAAGTAGATGAGGATGCAGAAGAAATTGCTATTACAGCTGCTAAAAATCTCATAGCTACTATAGAACAGGAATTACTTATACCGGTAGTAGTTGGTATTGGAAAATTAGTTTATGATATAGCTTCATTGGCTGATTCATATGAAAGCGCAAGTTTAGCATGTGAAATTGGAGGTATTTTTGAAAGTGAAAAAAATATCTTTACATATTCAAAATTGGGGATAGGCGTATTTATTAGTAAATTAAATAAAGAAGAATTAGCTCAATACTTAAATATGATTATAGACGTTGAATTATTTACAAAACTAGATGAAGAAATAATTAGAACTATTCAGAAGTTTTTTGAAAATAATTTAAATATATCTGAGACAGCTAGAAAAATGTATTTACATAGAAATACATTAGTATATCGGATTGATAAAGTCTTGAAGCAAACAGGACTTGATGTTAGAAATTTTGATGATGCCTTATTATTTAAGACAGCATATATGGTGAAATCTTACATGGAGAAGCTAAATGATAATACTTAAAGATGTTACAAAAGTGTATAAAAATGGGTCAGAAGCTCTTAAAAATATTTCTCTTGCAATTCCAAAGGGTCAATTTGCCTTTGTGATTGGTCCTAGTGGGTCTGGAAAATCAACTTTAGTTAAAATGATTATGAGAGAAGAATTACCTACTCATGGAGAAGTTTTTGTAAATGGATATGATATGTTTGGGATTAGACGTCATCAAATTCCAGCTTTTAGACGAAGTATTGGTGTTGTTTTTCAAGATTTTAAACTATTGCCAAATAAAACGGCTTATGAAAATGTTGAGTTTGCTTTACAAATCACAGGAATTAATAGAAGAGATATTAAAAAATTAGTACCACATTTATTGAAAATAGTTGGATTAAGTCAATGTACAAATGCATATCCAGATGAATTATCAGGTGGTGAACAACAACGAGTGGCATTAGCCAGAGCTATTGCAAATGGACCTGATTTATTAATTGCTGATGAACCTACTGGAAATTTAGATCCAAAAACATCAATTGGAATTATTGAATTATTAGGAAAAATTAATAAGATGGGAACAACAGTACTTGTTGCAACACACGATAGTTCCATTGTTAATAGAATGAGAAAACGAGTAATTGTCCTTGATGAAGGACGACTTGTAGACGATCAAATGAGAGGACATTATATCTAATGAGTATTGCCAACGGAGCTAGAATAGTAAAAGAATCATTTACTAATATGAGTCGAAATAGGGTGTTAACTATTACTAGTATCTTTACTGTGTTTGTAACATTATTAATTATAGGTATATTTGGTTTGTTTTTACTAAATATTTCATATAACGCATCAGCCCTTGATGAATTACTTGATGTGAAGATTTTCCTTATACCAGAAGCAGATGTTTATACAATTAACGCATTAAATGAAACGCTAAATCTAGATGAAAAAATAATTAGTGTGGAATATATTTCACAAGAACAAGCATATGAAGCAACAAAGGAACTTTTTGATGACGATATGGAATCATTAGGACTTGGTGCAGATTTTTTACCCGCTTCTTTTGTTATAACATTAAAAGATTATGAGCAAGTTGATTATGTAGTGGAAATGTACAGACAGTATCCATCTATCTACAAAGTTACTTATCATAAAGAATCTTTTGATTTTACCTCAAATTACTCAAAATGGATAAGAAATATTTCAGGAGCGCTAGGAGTGGTTCTTGCGACTTTAGCAGTATTGCTAATATCAAATACTATTAGATTAACTGTACATTCTAGAAACGAAGAAGTAGTTATTATGAAATATATTGGGGCTACAGAAGCTAGAATTAAGATACCATTTGTAATAGAAGGTGGATTAATAGGGTTCTTTGGTGCTATAATATCATTTATAGTGACAGGTTTTATCTATGTTAAAATTTATAATGTATTTATGAATTCAAGCAGTGATGAATTATTCTTAACAGGGCTAAAAATAGCTCCATTACAAGAAACACTACTCATGGTGTTTGTCGGATTTATTGTCTTAGGTGTTATCCTAGGTTTAGTAGGTAGTCTATTTGCTATCCGAAAACATTTACGAGTTTAGGAGTGAACAAATGAAAAAAACTATAATTGTATTTTTAATAATAATTTTAAGCTTTTCTTTAACTGTATCAGCTGAAGAAAATATTTATGACAAACAACAGGACAAAGATTGGGTAGATTCAAAATTAGATAATGTTATTAATGAGTTGTCTGAAAAAGTAGAATTAAAAGAATATTATGAGATAGTTATTGAAGGCTCAATTAATAATCAATTAGAACAAGAAGAACAATTAAAACAATTTCAAGCTTGGTTAATTTTAACACGCGATGAGATTGATACATTTAAGGTGTCAATTATGGAAAGTGAAATGCAGTATGCCATGAAACTTGATCATTTGAAAAAAAGAATTGTAGATGCATATATTAACTCTGGAATAAATTTACTCGATATAATTGCAAAAGCAAGTGATATTAATGATATTTTTGAAGAAATAGAAGTGAGAAAATATATTAATAAACATGATCAGCAGTTAATGGCTGATTTAGTAATTTTAAAAATTGATTTAGAGGAAAAAAGGGTTTATGCAGAAAGTCTAGCTTTTACTTATGAAGTAGCTATTATAGACACAAATACAGCTTTGTTTAATATGAATCAGATTGAATTAATTGCCACAGAAACAGTTGATATGTCTTCACAAGATATAAATGTTTTGAGAGATAGAGCAGCTGTATTAGAAGCTGAGTCAGCTGCTTTAATGAACGAAATTATTGAATTACAATCAAAACTTGATTATGCTGGTGGACAAATGATTTGGCCACTTCCAGCTGATAGAACACTTCCAACAGGTGGTGGTTTATATGGTATGAGGATACACCCGATTTTTGGCGTATGGAAAATGCACACAGGTATTGATATTGGATCTCCATGGGATGCTAATATCTTAGCTGTTAACGATGGAGTTGTATTAAAAGCTGGATTTAGTTCAGGATATGGAAATAGAATTGTTATTGATCATGGTGGTGGTTTTGTTACACTTTATGCACATGGAAATACTATTTTAGTAAAAGAAGGGGAAGCTGTAACAAAAGGACAGGTTATTATGTTAGCAGGTAGTACAGGTTATTCAACTGGCCCGCATCTTCATTTTGAAGTGTTTGTAAATGCAGAGCGTGTTGATCCATTATTATATGTAGTACCATCAAGATAGGAGAAAATTATTGAGAAATAAATTAGTACTTTGGATTGTATCCATTGTTGTTACAATAGCACTATCAGTTAGCGGCACATTAGTGGCCGTTACCTTTGTTGACTCATTTCAAGAAAAATATGTTATTGAATTTAATAAAGAGGAAGTATCATTTGAGTCTATTAAAGTTTTTAATGAAGTTATTGCTCATTTAGAGAATGAATTTGTAGATGGATTTGATATGGACGAAGCTGTTAAAGGTGCTACTGCTGGAATAGCTGCATCTGTAAAAGATCCTTATACAATGTACGTACCAGAAGAAAACATGCAATCTATGATGGAACGTTCAACAGGTAATTATATTGGGATTGGTGTTATAATCACAAATCCAGTTGATGGGCCTGGGACGTTGATAACAACTGTTTATTCTGAGGGGCCAGCTGATCAAACAGGAATATTACCAGGTGATTTAATTTTATCAGTGGATGGCAGAGATGTTAGCGGTATTACTGATTTAGGATATATCGCTTCAATTGTTAAAGGGGAAAAGGGAACAGATGTAACATTAGGTATATTTAGAGCAATTGAAGGTGAAGAAATGGAATATACTATTACACGTGATGAAGTTAATTCCATTGAAGTTGAAGGTGAATTAATAGATGGTCATATTGGTTATATTAGAATTATAAGTTTTTCACAAGACTCTGATTTTGAGTTTTTAGAAGTTGTAAAAGAGCTAACAGAATTAGGTATGGACTCAATTATTCTTGATTTACGAGATAATGGAGGTGGAGATTATGGAGCTATTTTAAATATCGCTAATATGTTTATTGACTCTCAATTAATTACATATACTATTGATAAAGATGGAAACAGACGCGAACAATATGCTAGAAGTGGTAATTTAGGGTTGCCAACAGTTGTGTTGGTTAACGAATATAGCGCGTCTGCTTCTGAAATGTTAACAGGAGCATTAAAGGATCACGATTTAGCCACAGTACTTGGAGAAATAACTTATGGTAAAGGTTCAGTTCAGGCTGTTTATACTCTATCAGATGGTAGTGGATTGCGAGTAACAGTTGCTAAATATTATACACCTGACGGAATAAGTATTCATGGAGTTGGTATTACCCCTGATGAAATTATTGAGCCAAAGGAAGAGTACTTACATTACTTTACTAGTATGATTCCAAAAGAAGAAGATTTAGTCTATTTGAGAGCTTTAGAAATTATACAAGGACAATAGTATGTATAGAAGCATTGCCAGATTTTATGATGAACTAACAATTGATATCGACTATGAAAAGTATGCGATATATCTTGATAAGATAATAAAACGCTATAATAAAAATGCATCAATGTTATTAGATATTGGGTGTGGAACTGGTAATTTAACGTTGCAAATGAAGCAACTTGGCTATGATGTTACAGGTCTTGATGTTTCAGCAGCAATGCTTGAGAGATGTTATAAAAAAAACAAAGATATATTATGGCTACATCAAGATGTTGTTGAATTAGAACTATATGGAACTTATGATGTTTTTATTAGTTTTTTAGATACAATAAATCATATTAAAGATAAAAGACAATTAAAGAAAACTTTTCAACTAATTTTTCAGTATTTAAATCCAGGTGGGATGTTTATTTTCGATATTAACACACCATATAAGTTTGAACACATATATAAAGATAATGTATTTTATATGATTGATGAACATTTAACATATATATGGGAAAATTCATATCATAGAAAAAATAAAATATGTGATATGGATATTACTTTTTTTGAAAAAAGTGGGAAAAATTATAAGCGATATGATGATTATCACTGTGAACGGATGTATGAGTTTGAAGAACTTGAAAAATTAGCAGAAACCATTGGATTCAAAGTAGAAGGAATATTCAAAGATAAAACATTGAGACCAGTATCAGAACATGATTTGCGAGCTTTTTTTGTGCTTACAAAGGAGAAATAATTGTCAGATTATCTAATAAGAGCTTTAGCATATAATAACCAGGTAAGAGCATTTGCCATTGATGGAACAGATTTAGTGAATAAAGCTGTAAATATTCATAGTTTAAATCCTTTGGCTGCTAGTGCTTTGGGTAGGGGATTAATGGGTACTGCAATGCTAAATTATATGCAAAAGGATAAAAATGTTGTTACTACTTTACAAATAGTTGGACAAGGACCTATGAAAGGACTTGTTTGTATTGCTGACAAAACAGGAACATTAAAAGGATATATAAAAAACAATGATTATGAGAGTTATGGAGAAGATGGATTATTTGGGGTTGGTGCTTGCTTAGGAAAAGGAGTATTAAACATTATTCACGATCTTGGTCTAAAAACCCCATATACTGGAATGATACCACTACAAAGTGGCGAAATTGGTGATGATTTAGCATATTATTTTACAACATCAGAACAGACCCCATCTTTAGTTGCTTTAGGTGTTAAACTACTACCAAATCAAACAGTATCATTAGCTGCTGGAATTATTGTACAGCTATTACCAGGAGCAGATGAAAAAATCATAACAAATATTGAGCAGAAAATTTATAATATGAAATCTGCAACTGCATTATTGAAAAAAACAAATTCACCAGAAGGTATGATTCGTGAACTCATGAATAATAATGAGGTAGTTATTACAGAGAGAGTGGCCATGGGTTATAAATGTAATTGTAGTGAAGAAAAAATGCTTCAAGGAGTGTTAAGTATTGGTAAAGAAACTGTTATGGAAATAATTGGAGAACAAGAGATTGTTGAGACAAGATGTCACTTTTGTCAACAAAATTACCACTTTTCAAGGGAGAAGCTAAAAAAAAGCCTAAAAGAATAAGAATGGATGTTGACATTTATAGGCGTTTTTTATATACTTTTTTTTGCCGCTGTATATTAGTGGTATTGTGGGCGCATAGCTCAGCTGGGAGAGCACCTGCCTTACAAGCAGGGGGTCATAGGTTCGAGCCCTATTGCGCCCACCACAATAATGGTTTTGGCCTGGTAGTTCAGCTGGTTAGAACGCCAGCCTGTCACGCTGGAGGTCGAGGGTTCGAA